>CALXBJ010000139.1 GCA_944386515.1 uncultured Pygmaiobacter sp. | reverse complement strand
ATTATTATATTCTGTATAATCCGCATGAAAAGTTCGCTGCGGCAAAGGGGAGGAGACCGACGATGGTTTTCAGCATGACCGGCTACGGCAGGGCACAGCAGCTGCTGCACGGGCGGGACATCACGGTCGAGATCAAGAGCGTCAACGCGCGGTATTTTGAGTACAGCTCCCGGATCCCGCGCGCCTATGCGTGGCTGGACGACCGGCTCAAAAAGCAGCTGGCGGGGGCGATTTCCCGTGGCAAGACCGAACTTTCCCTCACGGTAGCCGAGGTCGAGGGCGGCGGGGTGCAGATCTGTCTCAATGAGGAACTGGCCCGCCAGTATCTGGCCGCGCTGCGGGGGATGTCGGAGGCGCTGGCACTCATCGACGATGTGACGGTGAGCACGATGACCCGCTTTTCGGACCTGTTCACGGTGACAAAGCCGGAGCTGGACGAGGAGCAGATCGCCGCCGATGTCCTCGCGGTTGCACAGCAGGCGACCGAGGCGTTCCTCTCGATGCGCGCTGCCGAGGGGCAGAAGCTGGAGGAGGATATCCTCTCGCGGCTCTGCGCGATCGAGGAGATGGTCGGGCAGGTGGAGCAGCTGGCCGAGGGCCGGGTCGCGGCCTATACCCAGCGGCTCTATGAGAAGCTGAAGGTGCTGCTGGAGGACCGGTCAGTTGACGAGTCGCGGCTGCTCACCGAGGCGGCGATCTTTGCGGACAAGACCGCGGTGGATGAGGAGACGGTCCGGCTGCGCAGCCATATCAAACAGTACCGGGAGATCCTCTCCGGCGGCGGGCCGGTGGGCCGCAAGCTGGATTTTCTCACGCAGGAGCTCAACCGGGAGACCAACACCATCGGTTCCAAAACGCAGGATCTGGCCGTCACCCGGCTGGTTGTGGATATGAAGGCGGAGATCGAGAAGATCCGCGAACAGATCCAAAATATCGAGTAAAAGGGGATTTACCGCATGAAATTAATCAACATCGGTTTTGGCAATATGGTGTCGGCAAACCGGCTGATCGCGATTGTCAGCCCGGAGTCCGCCCCCATCAAGCGGATTATTCAGGAGGCGCGGGACCGCGGCAGCCTGATCGACGCGACCTATGGCCGGCGCACCCGCGCGGTCATCATCACCGATTCCGACCATGTGGTGCTCAGCGCCGTGCAGCCGGAGACGGTGGCCAACCGTCTGAACGACACCGATGACATTGAGGAGACAGAGCTGGAAGATGAGTAACGGACAACATTTGATCGTGCTGTCGGGCCCTGCCGGCAGCGGCAAGGACACGGTGGTGCAGTATCTGGTGGAGCACCACCCGCAGATCGAGGTCTCGGTCTCGATGACCACCCGGGACAAGCGCCCCGGCGAGCGGGAAGGGGTCAACTACTACTACATCTCCACCGAGGAGTTCGAGCGGCGGATCGCGGCGGGGGAGGCGCTGGAGTACACCAACTACTGCGGCAACTACTACGGCACCCCGAAGTCGGAGGTCGACCGCCGGATTGAGAAGGGGATCAATGTGATCCTCATCATCGAGGTGGAGGGCGCCGCGAACATCAAGCGCCTTTACCCCGACGCAAAGCTGGTCTTTGTGCGTCCGCCCTCCTTTGAGGAGCTGGAAAATCGGCTGCGGGGCCGCAAGACCGAAAGTGAGGAGAAGATCCGCGAGCGGCTGGCCCGCGCGCTGGAGGAGATGGAATACGCCTGCGATTATGACTATGTCATCATCAACGACAAGGTGGAACAGTGCGCGGAGGAACTCTATCAGATCATCTGTGAGCCGAAATAGAGCAAGGCGGCTGTGAAAGGGGGTGGCGGCTTGACTGCAGCTGCAAAGGTGGCGGTCGAAGGCGCCACCTTTTCGTTTGATAAATGGTATGACTACGCGATCCCGCCCCGGCTGCAGGGCGCGGTGGGGCCGGGCAGCGTTGTGCTGGTGCCCTTCGGGAGGGGAAAGGCGCGCGCGCGCACCGGCGTGGTGCTGGCGGTTGAGCCGGCGCAGCCGGATAAGCCGCTCAAGGAGCTGTACGACGCGGCGCCCGAGGGCGCGCAGCTCACGCCGGAGCTGCTGGGGCTGGTGCAGTATCTGCGGGAGCACACCTTCTGCACCTACTACGATGCGGTGCGGGCGGTGATCCCCTACGGCGCGCAGTACCGGGTACAGCAGGGGCCGCAGGGGCCGTATCTCGCGCAGCAGCTCAAGGTGCGGACGGTCAGCTGCTACAAGCTCGCCGACAACCCGGGAAAGCGGACCGCAAAGCAGCAGAAGGTTGCTTCGCTGCTCGCGGGCGGGCGGGTGATCGATGGCCCGGTGCTCTGCGAGGGGGCGGGCGTCGGGCCCGGCGTGCTGCGGACGATGGTCAAAAACGGCGCGCTGACCGAGGAAAAGCGGGAGAAGACGGCACAGCTCTTTCACGCCGACCTGCCCGCGCAGCCGCAGGGGCCGGCACAGCTGTCGGAGGAGCAGGCGGCCTGCTGTGCCGCGCTGACCGAGATGCTCGATCAGGACGCGCCCCGCGCCGCGCTGCTGCACGGGGTCACCGGCAGCGGCAAGACGCTGGTCTTTCTCCAGCTGATCCGGGAGGCCCAAAGGCGGGGCCGCTCCAGCTTGGTGCTGGTGCCCGAAATCGGGCTGACCCCGCAGATGATCGGCCGGATGAAGGCGGCGTTCGGTGACCGGGTGGCGGTGCAGCACTCCGCGCTCTCCAACACCGAGCGGCTGCAGCAGTGGCGGCAGATCCAGCGCGGCGAGGCGCAGGTCGTGGTCGGCACCCGCAGCGCGGGCTTTGCGCCGCTGGAGAACCTGGGCCTCATCATCGTCGATGAGGAGCAGGAGCATACCTATGTGTCGGAGAACAGCCCGCGCTACTCCGCGCTGGAGGTGGCAAAGCAGCGGGCGGCCTACCACAAGGGGCTGCTGGTGCTGGCCTCCGCCACCCCGTCGGTCGAGGATTACTACTTTGCGCGTCAGGGGCGCTACCGGCTGCTGCAGATGGAAAAGCGGTACAACGCGCTGCCGCTGCCGCAGGTGGAGCTGGTGGATCTGCGGGGGGAGCTTGCCGCCGGCAACACCGGCTCCATCAGCGGGCGGCTGGCGCAGGAGATCGCCAAAAATCTCGCTGCCGGCGAGCAGACCATCCTGCTGCTCAACCGGCGGGGCTACAACACCGCGGCGGTCTGCCGCAGCTGCGGCGAGACGGTCAAATGCAGCCTGTGCAGTGTGCCGATGGTCTACCACAAGAGGGAGGGGCGGCTGCAGTGCCACTACTGCGGCGGCATCCTCGAGCCGGCGCCGCAGCGCTGCCCGGTCTGCGGCGGCGAGATGCGGTATTCCGGCACCGGTACCCAGCGGATTGAGGAGGAGCTGCAGGCGCGGTTCCCCTCAGCGCGGGTGCTGCGGATGGATATGGACACCACGCAGGGGAAAAACAGCCACGAAAAGCTGCTTGCCGCCTTTGCGCGGGGGGACTATGATATACTGGTCGGCACCCAGATGGTCGCAAAGGGGCTGGACTTCCCGCGGGTGTCGCTGGTGGGGGTGCTCGGCATCGACCAGCTGCTCTTCGCCCAGAGCTACCGCGCGCTCGAGCGGGTCTTTTCGCTGGTGACGCAGGTGGTCGGGCGGGGCGGACGCGCCGGGCTGCCCGGAAGGGCGCTGATCCAGACCGCGGACCCCGGCAACCGGGTGCTCGCCCTCGCGGCGGCGCAGGACTACCCGGCGTTTTACGAGGAGGAGATCGCCTTCCGGCGGCTGCACCTCTACCCGCCCTTCTGCGCGCTGTGCATCGTCACCTTTTCCTGTGCGCAGGAGCAAAAAGCCGCCGCCGCGGCCCGCGCGTTCGGGCTGTGGCTGCGTCAGGAGGCTGCCGGGCGGCAGGAGCTGCCGCTGCGGATTCTGGGCCCGGCGCCCGCCAATCTGGCCATGCTGCACGGGAAATACCGGTATAAGCTGACGGTCAAATGCCGCAACGACACGGCGTTCCGCGGGGCGATCCGCCGGGTCCAGCAGCGGTACAGCGCCGGCGAGTATGTCGGGGAGGTCTCGGTCGCGATTGACTTCAACAGCGACAGCGAGTAACGCGGCAAAGGGCAAAAAGGAGAACGGCGAAGAGGCGGCAGGCGCCCCTTCGATACAGATAGACGAAAAGGAGTAGATGATAACATGGCATTGCGTACCATTGTGCTCGACGGGGACCCGATTCTGAAAAAGGTCTGCCGCCCGGTGACCAATTTTGACGACCGTCTGGCCCAGCTGATCGACGATATGAAGGAGACGCTGATCGACGCCCAGGGGCTCGGCCTCGCTGGGCCGCAGGTGGGGATGATGCGCCGGCTGTGCATCGTGGTGGACCTTCCGCCCGAGGATGACGGCACCGCGCCCGAGGAGGGGGAGGAGCCGGAGTACAGCTTTTTGGAGCTGGTCAACCCCGAGATCATCGACCGGCAGGGCTCGGTCGGCCTGTATGAGGGCTGCCTCTCGTTCCCCGGCCACAACGGCTATATCGAGCGGCCCGAGCAGGTGACGGTGCGGGCGTTTGACCGCACCGGCAAGGAGGTCACCTACACCCGCACCGGCATGACCGCGCGGGCGATCTGCCACGAGTGCGACCATCTGGACGGGATCACCATCATGGACCTGGCGGACCACTTCTATGAGGATCTCGAGGAGGAAGAGAAAGACTGACACACAGGGTTTTGGAAAGGCGGGCGACGGGATGAAGCTGGTTTTTATGGGAACGCCGGATATCGCGGCGACGGCGCTAAAGGCGCTGCTGGACGCGGGGCATGAGGTCACGGGGGTCTTTACCCGGGAGGATAAGCCGGTCGGGCGCAAGCAGCTGCTCACCGCGCCCCCGGTCAAGCAGCTCGCCGCCGCGAGGGGGATCCCGGTCTTTCAGCCCAAGACGCTGCGGGACGGCGCGGCCGAAAAGACGCTGCGGGAGCTGGCCCCCGAGCTGATTGTGGTGGTCGCCTATGGGCGGATCCTGCCCAAAGAGATCCTCACGCTGCCGAAATACGGCTGCATCAACCTCCATGTGTCGCTGCTGCCCAAATACCGCGGCTCTGCCCCGATCCAGTGGGCGGTGCTCAACGGCGACCGCGAGACCGGCGTCACCATCATGCAGATGGATGAAGGGGTCGATACCGGGGATATTATTACCGTGGCGCCGGTCGAGATCGGCCCGGAGGAGACCAGCGCCGACGTGTTTGAAAAGGTCGCGGCGCTGGGCGCGCGCACCTTGGCCGACACGGTGGCGGCGATCAGCAGGGGAGAAGTTTCCCGCACAAAACAGGATCCCGCAGGCGCGAGCTTGGCCCCGCCGCTGAGCAAGGAGATGGCCCCCTTTGATTTTGAGGCGGATGCGGGTGCGCTGCACAACAAGATCCGTGGGCTTTACCCCTGGCCGGTGGCGCAGTTCAGCTGCGCCGGCGTGCCGATCAAGGTCAACCGCGCCAGAGCGGTGGAGGGGAGCGGCGCGCCCGGGGAGGTGCTCTCGCTGAAGCCGTTGACCGTCGCCTGCGGTTCCGGCGCGCTCGAGCTGCTGGAGCTGGTACCCCGGGGCAAGCGGCCGATGACCGGACAGGAGTGGGCGGCCGGCCGTCGGCTGAAAAAGGGCGACCGGATCCTGCCGGAGGAATGACCGTCTTTAAAAAAGGAGCGAAACTGTAATGTATTGGTATGGAATCGACGTTTACTATATTGTACTGGTGTTGCCGGCGCTCTTCTTCGCGCTGTGGGCACAGGCGCGGGTCAATTCCGCCTTCAACCGCTATTCCCGTGTGCGCACCGGCAGCGGGATGACCGGCGCGGACGCCGCCCGGCTGATCTTGGACCGCAGCGGGCTGCAGGATGTCCGCATTGAGCTGACCGAGGGCCGGCTGAGCGACCATTTTGACCCCCGCACCGGGGTGATCCGGCTCTCGCGGGATGTCTACTACAACCCCTCGGTCGCGTCGGTCGGGGTCGCGGCGCATGAGTGCGGCCACGCGATCCAGTACGCGGAGGGCTATTTCCCAATCAAGCTGCGCAGCGCCATCATCCCCGCGACCCAGATCGGTTCCCAGCTGGCGCTGCCGCTCTTCTTTCTGGGGCTGATCTTCTCCTATTCGCCGCTGATGAACGCCGGCATCCTGCTGTTTGCGCTGGTGGCGGTGTTCCAGCTGGTCACCCTGCCGGTCGAGTTCAACGCCAGCCGTCGCGCGGTGGAGATCCTCTCCTCCAGCGGGATGGTGTCCGGCGAGGAGGAGCGCGGGGTGCGCAGCGTGCTCTCGGCTGCGGCGCTCACCTATGTCGCGGCGCTTGCGACCGCACTGGCAAACCTGCTGCGGCTGGTCCTGATTGCGGGCCGCCGCAATCGGGATTGAGCGCCCGGCGCCCGCCCCAGCCGCGCAGGCTGGCGGCGCAGGCCCTCATCCGGGTCGAGAGGGGCGGCTATGCCAATCTGGTGCTCGCGGGGCTGCTGCGGGAGAGCGGGCTTGCCCCGCGGGAGCGCGCGTTTGCCGCCCGGCTGACCTACGGCACGCTGGAGCGGCTGCGCACACTGGATGCGCGGCTGGCACCCTTCCTCAAAAAGCCAATCGCTGCCCTTGACCCCGAGGTGCGCGCCGCGCTGCGGATGGGGCTGTATCAGATGCTCTATATGGACAGCGTGCCGGCCGCCGCCGCGGTCAGCGAGTCGGTCAAGCTGCCCCGTGCGCTGGGCAAGCGCTCGGCTGCCGGCATGGTCAACGCGGTGCTCCGCCGGGCGGCGGGGCGGTGGGAGCCTGCCTTTGCCGACGAGGCCGAGCGCCTCGGGGTGCTCTATTCGGTGTCCGACCCGGTGGCAAAGCTGCTGCTGGACAGCTGGGGCGAGCGGGCACAGGGGATCCTTGAGGCATCCTTTCGCACCCCGCCGATGACGGTCCGGGTCAACACCCTGAAAACCGACGCCGGCACGCTGGCCCGGCTGCTGGAGCAGCAGGGTGTCCGGGCCGAACAGACGCCGGTCGAGAACGCGCTGCTGCTTCGCGGCGCGGGGGAGGTCACCGCGCTGGAATCCTTTCAGCAGGGTCTGTTCCATGTGCAGGGGCTTGTCTCCCAGATGGCGGCGGCCGCCCTTGCGCCGGAGCCGGGCCAGCGGGTGCTGGATCTCTGCGCCGCGCCGGGGGGCAAATCCGCGACCATCGCCCAGCGGATGGAGGACCGCGGCGCGCTGTACAGCTGCGACGCGGCCGAGTCCCGCCTGCCGCTGATCCGCAGCTTGTTTGCGCGGCTGGGGATTCACTGCGCGGAGGTGCTCTGCCGGGACGGCACGCGGGCTGACCCCGCCTTTGCGGGGATGGACCGGGTGCTCTGCGATGTGCCCTGCTCCGGCCTTGGCGTGATCGCGAAAAAGCCGGATATCCGGTATAAGGACCTCGCGGAGCTGCCAAAGCTGATACAGACCCAGCGCGAGATCCTCGAAAACGGCGCCGCGGCACTGCGGGGGGGCGGACGGCTGGTCTACTCCACCTGCACCATCAACCCTGCCGAGAACGAGCGGGTCGTGCTGGACTTTTTGGCACAGCATCAGGAGTTTCGGCTGCTGCGCGCACTGCCGGAGGAATGGACCCGCGGCGCGCAGGATCATGACGGGATGATTACATTTTTGCCCGATACGGCCCACACGGATGGGTTTTTTGTGGCAACTTTGGAAAGATTGTGGTAAAATGAACGAGTTAAGGATCAAGATCTCCTCTCTGACCGAACAGGAACTGGCCGAGTACATACGCAGCCTCGGCCAGCCCGCGTTCCGCGCGGGGCAGATTTTCCGCTGGCTGCATCAGCGCGCCGCGTCGGAGTTCGCGGCGATGACCGACATCCCCAAGACACTGATCGCCCAGCTGGAGGAGCAGTGTGAGATCGAGACCCTTTCGGTCGCCCGCAAGCAGGTGTCGAAGGACGGCACGGTCAAGTACCTGTTCCGGCTGCCCGACGGCAACTGCATCGAGAGCGTCGTGATGCGGTACCATTACGGCAACACCATCTGCGTGTCCAGCGAGGTCGGCTGCCGGATGGGCTGCCGCTTTTGCGCCTCGACCCAAAACGGGCTGGTGCGCCCGCTCACCGCGGGGGAGATTGCCCGGCAGGTGTACACCGCCTCCGAGGAGCTGGGGGAGAGGATCTCCCACATCGTGATGATGGGGATCGGCGAGCCGCTGGACAACTATGACAATGTGCTGCGCTTTCTGCAGATCATCTCCTCCCCCAATGGGGTGAACATCGGGATGCGGAACATCAGCCTGTCCACCTGCGGCCTGGTGCCCCAGATCAACCGCCTCGCGCAGGAGAAACTGGGCCTGACCCTCTCGATCTCGCTGCACGCGCCGAACAACCGGCTGCGCTCTTCGATGATGCCGGTCAACGATGCGTTCCCGCTGGAGCAGCTGATGCCCGCCTGCCGCGCCTATCAAAAGACGACCGGGCGGCGGATCAGCTTTGAATATTCCATGGTCAAAGGGGTCAATGATACTTCCGAATGCGCCCAGCAGCTGGCAAAGCTCTTGCGGGGAATGGGGGCGCACGTAAACCTGATCCCAATCAACCCGGTGGACGGATCCCCCTACACGGCCAGCGACGCGGCCAATGTGGAGCGTTTCCGCGAGAGATTGGGCAAGCTCGGCATCAATGCCACGGTGCGCCGGCGGCTTGGTACCGACATCAGCGCCGCCTGCGGACAGCTGCGTCAGGAGGAGGCAAGGAGGGAACAACAGCAGGATGAAAATCGTCGGTAGAACCGATATCGGAAAACGACGGGCAGAGAATCAGGACAATTTCCGCGCAGGCCGCCAACCGGACGACAGCGTCTGGGCGGTTGTCTGTGACGGGATGGGCGGCGCGCGCGGCGGCGCGGTTGCGAGCAGCATCTCGGTCAGCGTGATGGAGGATGCGCTGGCCGGCGGGCTGGATGACGCCGAGGATCAGCAGGCGGTCCGCCGCCTGCTGGAGGACGCGATGCAGCGCGCAAACCGCGAGGTGTACGAGCTGTCCAGCGCAGACCCCTCCAAGCGGGGGATGGGCACCACGATGGTGGCGGCAGTGCTCAAAAACGGGCTGGCACAGATCGTCCATGCCGGCGACTCCCGCGCCTATCTCTACCGCGAGGGAGCGCTGCGCCGGCTGACGCGGGATCACTCGATGGTGCAGGAGATGGTGGAGAAGGGCACCCTCACCCCACAGGAGGCGGAGGTGCATCCCAACAAGAACCTGATTACCCGGGCGGTGGGGGTCAACCCGCTGCTTTTGGTGGAATACGGCGAACAGCCGCTGCAGGAGGGCGACCTGTTCCTTTTGTGCAGCGACGGGCTGACCAATTTTACAACCGAGGATCAACTTTGCCGGATCCTCGCGGAAAACGACTTTTTCGCTGCGGCGGACGCGATGATCGACGCAGCCCTTGAGGCCGGCGGTCAGGACAATATCACTGCGGTGCTGCTCAAGGTTGAGCCGACGGAGGTCTGAGATGGATATGTATATCGGCAAGCGGCTGGACGGCCGCTATGAGATTGAGACGCTGATCGGCGTCGGTGGGATGGCAAACGTCTACCGCGCCAAGGATCTTTTGGAGAACCGCCCTGTCGCGGTCAAGATCCTGCGGGACGAGTTCCTCTCCAATGAGGAACTGGTGCGCCGGTTCAAAAACGAGTCCAAGGCGATCTCGCTGCTCAACCATCCCAATATCGTGCGGGTGTTTGACGTCAGTGTGTCGGATAAGGTGCAGTATATCGCGATGGAATACATCGACGGGGTCACCCTGAAGGACTATATCGAGCAGCGCGGGGTGCTGACCTGGAAGGAGACGCTCCACTTTATCACCCAGACGCTGGAGGCGCTGCAGCACGCCCACAACAAGGGCATCGTCCACCGGGACATCAAGCCGCAGAACATCATGGTCCTCGCGGATGGCTCGATCAAGGTGATGGACTTTGGGATTGCGCGTTTTTCGCGGGCGGAGACCCACACCACCACCAACAAGGCCATCGGGTCGGTGCACTACATCAGCCCCGAGCAGGCGAAGGGGGAGAACATCGACGCCCGCGCCGACCTGTATTCGGTCGGTGTGATGATGTACGAGATGCTCACCGGCAAGCTCCCGTTTGAGAGCGACAGCGCCGTGTCGGTCGCAATCAAGCAGATCTCGGACGAGGCGGTCCCGCCCCGCAAGATCAACCCCGATATCCCCAGCCCGCTGGAGGAGATCACGATGCGGGCGATGGCCAAGGATGTCCGCTATCGCTACCAGACCGCGGGGGAGATGCTCGCGGCGATTGAGGAGTTCAAAAAGAACCCCAGCGTCCGGTTCGAATACGAGTATATGAAAACAGATTCCCCAACGAGGTATATTGACAAAGTGGTTAACAGATCAAAGAAGCAGCAATCCGCTGCACGGGAGGCCAAAAAATCCGCAAAGCCCACAGGACCGAAGAAGTCAAAGCTCCGCTTTACCGTTCCCATTCTCGCGGGGATGGCGGCGGCTTTTGCCATCGGCGCAGCGATCCTCTGCTTCCTCATCTTCCGCACCAGCGGCCTTTTCAGCACGAAACCGGATGTTGAGGTGGCTACCTTTACCGGTATGACCCTCGAGCAGGCAAAGCAGAACGATGACTTCAAGTATGAGGTCGTCGAGGTCTACAACGCCAATGTCGAGGAGGGGGTCGTCTTTGACCAGAGCCCCAAGCCGCCGAAGATCGTGAAGGAGGGCTCCACCATTACCCTGCGCGTCAGCCTCGGCAAGCAGGAGGTCAAGGTGCCGGATCTGGCAAACCTGACCCGCGGCGAGGCGGAAAAGGAGCTGACCGAGCTTGGCCTGATGGCGAGCATTGTTCTGGAAGAGAACGACAATGTCGCGGACAACAAGGTGATCCGCACCGACCCGGAAAAGGGCACCACGCTGGAGAGCGGCCAGACGGTGACCCTGTATGTCAGCAAGCCGGCGGTCACCGATACCAAGGTCAAGGTGCCGAACCTCGTCAACCTGACCAGCGTTACCGATGCCCAGAAGGTGCTGGAGGAAAAACGGCTGCGGATGGGTACCCAGACCACGGTGGAGAGCACGCTGCCCGCGGGGACGATTGTCGGGCAGGATCCCGTTGAGGGGACCGAGGTCACGGTCGGCACAAAGGTCAATATTCAGGTCAGCAGCGGCTATGTCGAGCCGGAGTACAACACTATTACCATCACCGTCAACTTTGACCAGTATGTGCCCAACGGCCACTGGTCAGCCAGCTTCCCCGGCGGCACCAGCGAGTTCGACCTGACCGACGGGAACCGCTCGTGGACCTTTACCTCAACCGGCACCAAGGGCCCGGCCACCGTCACCCTGACAAGCGGCTCCACAGTCAAGACGCTGGAGATCAACTTTGACACCGATCTCGGCGGGCGGACCTTCAGCATCACCGGAACGCCGCCGACCCCGACCCCCACGCCGACGCCGGCCCCGACGCCGACCCCGACGCCCACACCGACGCCGACGCCGACCCAGACACCGACGTCCACGCCGACGTCGTCACCTGATTCACCTGATGACGGTCAGGAGTGACCTGCGGCATCTCCTGCCGCGAGGCGGGGGCGGAAACCGAGCCGCTTTTGCGCGGAAGTATCGGCGCGGCAGCATCCGGTAAATCTCTTTGATTTCACAGGAAAGATTGAAAAAATAAGCAGGACGATAAAAGATGCAGATAGAAAACCGAATCATGAAAGGGGTCGGCGGTTTTTACTATGTACAGACCGCCGAGGGACTGCTCACCTGCAAAGCCAAGGGGATATTCCGCAAAAAGGGGATATCCCCTTTGGCAGGTGATCTTGTCCGCCTCGAGACAGAGGGCGGCAGCCCGGTGATCGCGGAGATCCTTCCCCGCAAAAACGCGATGGTGCGACCGCCCATCGCAAACCTTGACCTATTGTTTGTCGTCGCGTCTATGGTTGAGCCGAATCCCAATTTCCTTGTCTTGGACAAGATGTGCGCCATCGCGCTGGATAAAGGGATTACACCGGTACTGGTGGCGACCAAGACCGATCTTGCCCAGCCGGATGGGATGGAGGAGGTTTACGCCTCCAGCGGCATTGAACTGCTGCGCACCAGCATGGAGGACGACGCCGCGCTCGAGCGGATCCGCACCCTAATTGCGGGGAAGCTGTGCGCCTTTACCGGCAACTCCGGTGTCGGCAAATCAACCCTGCTCAACCGGCTGCTGCCGACGCTCGGCCAGCAGACCGGCCAGATCAGCAAAAAGCTGGGCCGCGGCCGCCACACCACACGGCAGGTCGAGCTGTTCGAGGCATTCGGGGGGTTGGTCGCGGATACGCCGGGCTTTTCCTCACTGGATCTCGAGCGCACCAATCCGATTTTGAAGGAGAACCTGCAGCTCTGCTTCCCAGAGTTCGCACCGTACCTGACCGAGTGCCGGTTCACCGGCTGCTCCCACCGGACGGAGAAGGGCTGTGCGGTCCGGCAGGCGGTGGAGGAGGGGAAAATCCACCCGCGCCGGTATGAGAATTATCTCGCCATGTACGAGAGTGCGAGCGCGATCAAGGAGTGGGAGTACAATGGCCGATAACGCAAAAACGCGCCGCTGTGTTGTGCTCGGCGGCGGCCCAATCGGGGAGGAGGAAATCTCCCTGATCCGCCCGCTGGACACCATCTGGGCGGCGGATGCCGGGCTGCGCGCGGCGCGCCGGTTCGGCCTGCACCCCGCGCTCTGTCTCGGGGACTGGGATTCCTGTGAGAGGCCGCAGCAGGCGGAGGAGCTGATCTGCCTGCCCGCAGAGAAGGACGACACCGACACCCATTACGCCGCACGGCTGCTGATTGAGCGCGGCTTTGATGAGGCGCTGCTGCTGGGTGGGATCGGCGGGCGGCTGGACCACACCCTCGCCAACCTGTGCACCCTGCTGTACCTCGTGGAGTCCGGGGTCCGCTGCTGGTTGGTGGGGGAGGGCTCGGCCGTCACCGCGCTGCGGGAGGGGACAATGCGGCTGCCCCGCCGGGAAGGATGCTATTTCTCCATTTTTGCGGCGGACGGCGCGGCGAGGGGGATCACCCTCACCGGGACCAAGTATCCGCTGCGGGATGCGCAGCTGACCGCACAGTTCCCGCTTGGGGTCAGCAATGAGATTTTGGAGGAATGGGCGCAGGTCACGGTCAAGGAGGGGGCGCTTTACCTCGCTTACAGCAAAAAGGGGTAACATCCCCACCTGTGCCGGTATATAATGGGGCAAAGGCGGGCCGGCGATTCTGCCGCCGGATCCGAAACACTTTCAGAAAGAAGGGGATCATGTGCAGGTCGTCGTCTGGAAAAGCCCCAAGCTGCTCAGCGGATTGCTGAAGATGTTTTTTAAGATCGGAAAAGAGAAATAATTCCAAAAGAAGGGCAGGGACCGCGCACGGTTTCCCTGCCTTTTTATCTGTGCGGCATCTCAAAAAAGGGCACACCCGATTTTGCGCGGGTGTGCCCTTTTGACTGCTTTAGCTGCCTTTTGCTTTTTTGGACCGCTGCTTGCGGCGCTGCCTGCGGCGGCAAAAAATCTCCGCAAAAGCCCCGGCGCCGGCGAAGAGCAGAAAGACCGCGCCCCAGATCAGCCAGCCGTAGTGCCCCATTCCAAGAGCGGCGCCGGCCGGATTCGGGCCGAAGCACTCGCCTAAAATCAGGCCGAGCACAAATCCCGACAGGGTAACCGCACTGAGTCGCCAAAAGCCGGCCGCGGCGGCGAGAACTGAAAACAACATACTGTAAAGGAAAAAGCCCTGCTGACACAGCCATCCGTAGAGATAGCCCGCCTCGCGCGCCGCCTCGCTGCCGAACAGCCAGCCCAAAACGGTGTATCCCTCAAAGGGAACCCGGACCAGCCGGCAGAGCAGATAGAGCGCCGCGTATCCAAGGAAGACCGCCGCCGCGCAGACCAGCCGGCGAAGGGCGCGCCGGCGCCGCTTTGCGGCGAGAAGCGATCGCTCCTTTTCCAAAAGCTGCAGCAGCTGCGCCTCATCGGGCAGCGCAGGGCCGGCGCCGAGCGCAGGCGTGCTGCCGCACAGCCGGTCGGGGGAAAGCCCGTAGAGCTCACAAAGGCGCAGCAGGTTTGCGGTGCTGGGCGCCGACTGCCCGCGCTCCCATCGGGTCACGGCCTGACGGCTGACGCCGACCAGCGCGCCGACCGCCTCCTGCGATAGCCCTTTTTCCTCCCGGGCGCTGCGGAGCTGTTCTGCCAAGGTCATCTGCTCTCCCTCCCTTCATCTTTATCATAGCAAAAACGGCAGACCGCCGTCCAGCAACTATCCGGCAATTATCAGTTGCACTGCCGCGGCGGCGCTCTTGTTTTTTCAAGGGGAGGAAGGAAAAGGCGCTT
The DNA here is from genome assembly GCA_944386515.1 of uncultured Pygmaiobacter sp. Classification (GTDB taxonomy): domain Bacteria; phylum Bacillota; class Clostridia; order Oscillospirales; family Ruminococcaceae; genus Pygmaiobacter. Next base: position 242 of record CALXBJ010000139.1, on the reverse strand, counting down.
TTTGCGGCCTGCGGGCATAGTGCCGCCCCGGAGCGAATATATTGAAACAGAACGCGAAAGGGGCGAGGAAGATATGGATTTGAAGGTGTTCCGGGACATGGTCAGCGTGTCCCAGCAGCTGTGTGATCTGACGCTGGAGCACCCGGTGGAGACCGAAATTCTGATCCCGGACTATCAGCCCGAGATCTTCAAGATCGTGAAAAGCTTTGTCACGCCGGTGCTGCTGCAAAAGCAGGTCCTCG
>CALXBJ010000138.1 GCA_944386515.1 uncultured Pygmaiobacter sp. | reverse complement strand
CACACCGCAGGCAACCAGCACGGTGGCCAGCACCCCCAAAAAGCGGCGGCGGCGCTTTTTTGCGGCGGCCTTTCTGCGCCGCGCGGCGGCAGCCCGCTGCTGCGCGGGGGAGGCGTGATGCTCCTCATAAGGGGACGCGCGGTGTGCATAGGCGCTGCGGCGCTGCTGCTCCTGCGGGTGATAGTAGGGATTGGTTGGTTTTTTTGCCATGGTAGTTGTTTGCCTTTCATATTTTAGGCGCGCTGTGTATGGTAATACTGGTTCTCCAGCTCGCGCAGCGCGAGCTTGGAGTCCTCGTCAATCTGCTTGTGCTCCTCCTTGAGCCACTGCAGGCTGTACTGCAGCGCCCGGATCAGCGCCTTGTCCAGATCCTTTTTGAGCAGCTTGCGCAGCTCCTCCACCTCGGGATAGCTGCGGTCCTCGCTGCACATATCCGCCATATAGAGCACCTTGTCCACGAGGGTCATCCCCGGGCGGGCGGAGGTGTGGCAGGCAATCGCGTCGAGGATCTCGGGGTCCTCGATGCCCAGCTCATTGGCGGCGTAGACCATCCCCGCCGCCGCGTGCCAGACGCTCTGCGGCTTGTCGGCCGCATTTTGTGTCATTATATCATTATCCCGCAGCATCTGCAATAATTCGCTCTTGGGCCGCTCCTTGCAGATGTCGTGCAGCAGCGCCGCGATCTCGACCTTCTCCTCGTCGGCGCCGTACTGCTTTGCCAATTTGAGCGCCAGCTTGCGCACATTCAGGGTGTGCTGGTATCTCTTCGCGCTGAGATTGCGCTTTGCCAGCTTTTTGCAGTACTCCGCAGTGACCTCTTTTTTCGTTTTCGGTTCCCCCTTGGCTGTCAGATATAGATGATGGCGGCGGATGACCCGCAGCGCCTCGGGCGGGACCATCCCGTCCACCGCCCGCCCCTCGGCGCAGGCTTGCCGCACCTCGGTGGAGGAGAGCGCAAGGGGCGGCGCCTTTAAAAACAGCACCTTCCCGCCCCGCGCCCGCAGCGCCTGCGCCGCCGGCGCGAGCTGTGCGGTCTCCTCGTCGTCCCGGCTCTGGACCGCCAGCGTGAGCTGCCCCAGCAGCCAGTCGCTGCGGAGCCAGGTCGAAAAGGAGAGCAGCATATCCCCGCCCATCGCAAGGGTAATCTCGCACCCCGGAAAGCGCCAGCGCAGATATTCCACCGTATTGGCGGTATAGCTCTTCCCCGGCCGGTCCAGCTCAAAGCGGCAGCGGTGCACCCGCGGGTCGACCCGCAGGAAGGCGCTGCACATCCGGTAGCGCAGCGCGCCCGGCGTGCCGTAGGCCTGCTTGTGCGGCGGGTTGCCCGCCGGCATCACCAGCGCGAGGTCCGGCTGCAAGGCCTCCAGCGCATTTTTGAGCAGGGCGAGATGCCCGAAATGCGGCGGGTCAAAGGTCCCGCCGAACAACAGGATTTTCACCCGCACCGCCTCCTTTTTTCTTCGGTGTCCGTGTCCTCGCCTCAGCGCCGCTCGGCCAGCAGCGGTGCATAGCGGGAGTCCTTTTTCTTCTGCAGATAGAGCACAAACCGGGAGCCGATCACCTGCACCACCTCGCTGCCGGTGGCCTGCGCCAGCAGCTCGGCCGCCTCCCGCGTCGAGTAGGCGCTGTTCTCGAGCACCTTCATCTTGATCAGCTCCCGCGCGGCGAGGCAGTCCGCCGTGCTCTTGATGAGGGCCTCGTCGATCTCCCCCTTGCCCACCTGAAATACCACGTCAAGGCTGTTCGCCTGTGCGCGCAGCAGCGCGCGCTGTCTGCTTGTCAGCATAATTACTCCTTTTCTACGTCTTGTCCGTTGTCCGCCGCCTGCCGCAGCGTCACCTGTACCCCCGCGCCGGAGAACTCCCCCTGCGGGTCCATAAACGCCCCCATTACCTGTTCCAGCAGGGCCAGTGCCTTGCCGCGGTGGGACAGCCCATCCTTCTCCTCATCGGTCAGCTCGGCATAGCTCTTCTCCCCGACATAGAAGATCGGGTCGTAGCCGAAGCCGTTGGTCCCCCGCCGCTCAAAGCCGACCCAGCCCGGGCACTCCCCCATCACGGTGAGGCTGCGCCCGTCGGGCAGCCAGAGGCAGACCGCGCTGACAAACTTCGCTCCCCGCTTCTCCCGCGGCAGGCCGTCCAGCCCGGCGAGCAGCTTGTCGTTGTTCGCCTCGTCGTCGCCGTGCCGGCCGCAGTACCGCGCCGAGTAGACCCCCGGCGCGCCGTCCAGCGCGTCGACGCACAGGCCGGAATCGTCCGCAATGGTCGGCAGCCCGCTGCGCTCACAGAGCGCCGCTGCCTTGAGCCGGGCGTTCTGCTCAAAGGTGGTGCCGGTTTCATCGACCTCAAAATCAAACCCCAGCTCCCGCTGGCTCTTGGCCGTGTGGCCGCCGGCGTCGAGGATCCGCTGGATCTCCCGCAGCTTGCCGGGGTTGTTGCTCGCGACTGCAAATACCATTTTGCTCTCCTCCTCCTGCCGCACAGCGCCGCCCGCAGCGGGGGGCGGCTTTGCGGCTTTGCCTTTTTTATTCGGCCGCCGGCTGCGCTTCGCCCTGTTCCTCCTCGCGCAGGAACAGCGCATCGACAAAGCCCTTCGGGTCAAACGGCATCAGGTCGTCGATCCCCTCGCCGACCCCGACAAACCGCACCGGCAAACCGAGGCTCGACTTGATCGAGATCACCGAGCCGCCCTTTGCGGTGCCGTCGAGCTTGGTGAGGATGATGCCGGTCGCACTGGCCGCATCGATGAACTGCGCGGCCTGCTGGATCGCATTCTGTCCGGTGACCGCGTCGAGCACCAGCAGGGTCTCGATGTCACCCGCAGCGCCCGCCTTCGCCGCCACGCGGGAGATCTTGGACAGCTCGTCCATCAGGCTCTTTTTGTTGTGCAGCCGGCCGGCGGTATCGCAGATGACCAGATCATACCCCCGCGCAATCGCGGAGGAGACCGCGTCGTAGATCACCGACGCGGGGTCGGAGCCCTCCTCATGGCGGACCATCGGCACCCCGGCCCGGTCGGCCCAGATCTGCAGCTGTTCGGCGGCGGCGGCGCGGAAGGTGTCCCCCGCCGCGAGCAGCACCCGCTTGCCCTGCGCGGCGTAGAGGCTGGCCAGCTTGCCGATCGAGGTGGTCTTGCCCACCCCGTTGACCCCGATGACTAAAATCACCGCCGGCTTGCCCTGCGGGTCAAACGGGCGCTGCGGCTCGAGGGTCTCGACCAGCAGCTCCTTGAGCGCGGCCAGCGCCTCGGCGCCGGTGTGCAGCTTCTCCCGCTTGACCCGCTCGCGCAGCTGTTCGACCAGCCGCTCGGCGGTGGCAAGGCCGGTATCGGCCAGCACCAGCTGCTCGAGCAGCTCCTCATAGGTGTCCTCGTCGATCCGGTCGGCCTTCTCCATCTCCCCGATCGAGCCGAAAATCGCGTCCCGGGTCTTTGCAAGACCCCGCCCCAGTTTTTCAAAAAAGCCCATAGACTGCTCCTTTTTTCTCTAAGATGGATCCCCTGCGGCGGCCGCTCAGGAGATCAGCTTGACGTCGACCTCGTTCACATCCAGCTCCAGCAGGCGGGAGACGCCGTCCTCCTGCATCGTGACGCCGTAGAGGACGTCCGCCTCCTCCATCGTGCCGCGGCGGTGGGTGATGACGATGAACTGGGTGCGGTCACAGATCCGCCGCAGATAGCTGGCATACCGCACCACATTGACGTCGTCCAGCGCGGCCTCGATCTCGTCCAGAATGCAGAACGGGGCCGGGTTGACCGCCAGAATCGCAAAGTAGATCGAGATCGCGACCAGCGCCTGCTCGCCGCCCGAGAGGGCGGAGAGGTTCTTGATGATCTTGCCCGGCGGCGAGACTGAGATCTCGATGCCGCTCTCGAGCACATTGTCCGGGTCGGAGAGGGAGAGCCGGGCGCTGCCGCCGCCGAACAGCTCGGCGAAGATCCGGCTGAAGTTGGCGTTGATCTGCTCAAAGCTCTTTTGGAAGATCTCCCGCATCTCACCCGACAGCTTGCCGATCAGGCCGGTCAGCTCCGCCTTGCTCTTCTCGACATCCTCGACCTGCCCGCGCATGAATTCGTACCGCTCGTGCACCTCGGCGTATTCCTCGATCGCGCCGACATTGACGTTGCCCAGCGCGCGGATCTTGCCCCGCACCTCGCCCACGCCGCGGCGCAGCTCGCTGACGCTCTCAAACGGGACGCTCATCGCCATCGCGTCGCTGAGGGTCATCTCGTACTCCTGCCACAGCTTTGCGGTGGTGGCGTCGTACTCGCTCTCAAGGGCAACCCGCCGCTCGTCCAGACGGGCGATCTCCTTGGTGAGAGCCTCCCGCTGGTCGGTCAGCTCCCGCACCCGCGCGTTCTGCCGGGTGATCGAGCCCTCTTTTTCCAAGCGCTGCTCGGTCGCGGTGCGGATCGCCTGCTCCTGCGCCTCGATCCGCTGGACGGCGCGCTTCTTTTTCTCCTCGATCTCTGCGATCTTGTCCTCGTTTTCCTTAATTGCCGCCTCGAGCCGGCGGATGGAATCCCGCAGCCCTTCGACCCGCTGTGCGAACTCCCCGCTGCGGCCCAGCAGGGTCTCGACCGCCGCCTTCGCGGCATCGAGGTCCTTCTCGGCTGCAAGGCGGTCGAGCTTGCTCTGGGACAGCTCGTCCGACAGCCGGCTGCGGGCGGAGAGGAAGTTGTCGTCCCCGTCCGCCAGCGCGGCGAGATCCTGCTCAAGGCCGGCTGCCTCCCGGCCCAGGCGCTCGCTCTCCTCCTCGCTGTCCCGGATGGTCTGCACGGATGCCGTGATCCGGCGTGCAAGCTCCTCCCGCTCGGCTGCGCGCAGCGCATCGGCCGCCTGCTGCTGGGAAAACGCGGCGTCAAGACGGCTCTGCTCCGCCTCGGCACGGATCTTGTCCCCCGAGGCGGTGATCGCCTCGCTCTCGGTCGCGGCGAGCTCGGCGGCGAGCTTTTCCCGCTCGGCCTTGGCCTTGTCCAGCGCGGCCAGCTTCTCGAACCGCCGGTCGGTGAGGTTCTTGATCTTTTTGCCCAGCTCCTCGATCTCGGTGCGGCGGGTGAAGATCCCCGCCGAGCGGGAGGCCGAGCCGCCGGTGAAGGAGCCGCCCGCGTTGACAACCTGCCCGTCCATCGTGACGACCCGGTAGCGGTAGTCAAGGCTCTTTGCCGCGCGGCCCGCGGCGCCGAGCTCCTCGACAATCAGCACCCTGCCCAGCAGGTTCGAGACGATATCGGCATATTTCGGGTCGGCCTCGACCAGGTCCGCGGCAAGTGCCGCCCCCTCGGGCAGCCGGCTGCGGTCGAAATGGGAGGGGCGCACCGTGTCCAGCGGCAGGAAGGTCGCCCGGCCCGCCCGCTCCTGCTTGAGCAGCGCAATCGCGGCCCGCGCGGCGCCCTCGTCCTGCACGACGATATTCTGCGCGGCAAAGCCCAGCACCGTCTCGATCGCCAGCTCATAGCCGGCGCGGACGGTCACCACCGAGGAGACCGGGCCGATGATGCCCCGCAGCCGGTGGTTCTGGGCCGCCTTGATGACCTGTTTGACGCTCTGGTTATAGCCGTCCATGCTGTTTTGAAGATCCCGCAGGATCCTCAGCCGCTCGGCCGCGGCCTCGCACTGGCTCTGGGCGGCGCGGGCCTCCTCGGTCGCCGTGTCCAGCGCCTTCTGCCGGCTTGCGAGCTTGAGGGAAAGCCCCTCCTTGATGTTGCCAAGGCGGGTCAGCTCCGAGCTGCACCGCTCGAGGTACTCGGCGTTCTCCCGCCGCTCGCGCTCCAGCGCCTCTGCCTGCTGCGCGCCCGCAGCGGCCTCCTCTTCCAGCGCGGCAAGGCGGTTCTCCGCGCTCTGCTGTGCGCTCTGCGCGCCCGCGGCGGCAACCTTGAGATCGGTCATCCGGTCGGTCAGCGCGGCGAGCCGGCCGGTCAATACGCCCCGCCGCTCCCCGGTGGCCTGTGCGCTGGCCGCGAGCTGCTCGAGCCGCTCGGTCAGCGAGGCGATCCGGCCATCCTCCGCGGCAATCCGCCGCTCGGCCTCGGTGATCCGGCCGCGTTGCTCCTCGATCTGGCGCGCGGCATCGGCGTCATCCCTGCCCGCGGCGTCGATCTCCTGCTGCAGCTGTTCAATCGAGGCACGGCTGTGGGAGATGTCGTTGCCCAGCACCGCGACCGCGGCGTCCGAGCCGGCGATCTCCTCGGTGATCGAGCGGATCTCCCCGTTGTAACGCTCTATGTCGACAATCAGCTGTTCGATCTCGGCGCGCACCCCGGCGGTCTCGGCGTCCGCCGCCTCGATCTGGCTGCTGGCGCGGTTATAGTCGCCCTGCGCCGCCTCCCGGTCCCGCTGGGCGGCCCGCACCTGATCCTTCGCCCGGCGCAGGCTGTCCGCCCAGAGGGTGACCTCCAGCGTCTTTTTGCGCGCGGACAGCTCGAGGAATTTTTTGGCCTTCTCGCTCTCCTTTTCCAGCGGGCCGACCCGTGCGGTCAGCTCATCCAGAATATCCCGCAGCCGCACCAGATTGTCCTCCGCCGCGGCGAGCCGCCGCTCGGCCTCGTTTTTGCGGTAGCGGTACTTCGCGATGCCGGAGGCCTCCTCAAAGATCTCCCGCCGCTCGGCCGACTTTGCGCCGACGATCTCGGCGATCTTGCCCTGCCCGATGATGGAATAGCCGTCCCTGCCGATGCCGGTATCGAGGAATAGCTCATAGATATCCTTGAGCCGGACGTTCTGCCCGTTGATGCCGTACTCGCTCTCCCCGCTGCGGTAATAGCGGCGGCTGATGACCACCTCGTCCTTGTCGATCTCCAGCCGGCGCTCCGAATTGTCGATATACAGCGACACCGCCGCAAAGCCCATCGGGCTGCGGGTCTGGGTGCCGCCGAAGATGACGTCCTCCATCTTGCCCGCGCCGCGCAGCTGCTTGGAGGAGGTCTCCCCCAGCACCCAGTGGATCGCATCCGAGATGTTGCTCTTGCCGCTGCCGTTGGGCCCGACCACCGCGGTGAAGCCGCCCTCGAAGGTGATTTTGGTGCGGTCGGGGAAGGATTTGAAGCCCTGAATTTCAAGCGCCTTTAAAAACACGTTGTCTCCTCACATTCTCTTTGATGCCCCGGCTCCTCGAGCCGGATCTCGCGCCCGGTCAGCGCGGGGCAGGGGGTCACCGTCAGCCGGTATCCCCTCGCTGCAA
>CALXBJ010000137.1 GCA_944386515.1 uncultured Pygmaiobacter sp. | reverse complement strand
GGACGGGGGCTTTCATATACCTGCCGCCGTTCTCTGAAAACAGCCCGATTTTTTGCTCATTCCCATTCGCAAAAATTCAGCCTGTTTTCCTGCCGGAGCAAACGGGGCGCATAAAGCACCGCACCCCATTTTCCCCGCCAGTCACACCAGCAGGTATAACACACTACACTTTGTAAGCAAAGTCGTGTGCCAAATGGGGGCAAGCCCCCTTTGGAAACCCCCACAAGAAAAGGCGGTACGCTCCCCCTCCACGGGGCGCATACCGCCTTTTCTTGTTATCCAGCCCTCCGACTGTATCGGTTGAGCAAAAGTCAGCGTGGGATTGATGTGGTACTTTATCTAAGTGAACCCCCGCTCTCCCACTTGGAGACCGCCTGCCGGCTGACCCCCACCGTCTGGGCGACAAATTCCTGCGTCATCTTGTTTTCGACCCGCAGCGCACGCAGCACCTCGCCGAGGCTTTGGCGCAGCGCGCGCTCCTCCTTTCGCACCTCCTGAGAGCGGATATAGACCCGCAGCGCCCGGATTGCGAGGAGGATGAGATAGAGAAACAATCCCAGCATCCCCAGCGAGAGAATCCCCCAAACCGCAACGGCAAGCGTTGCCCCGATCATGCCGATATCCATTTTTCTTGCCTCCTTTCGCCCTCTATCCTACCGCAGACACACCGGTTTCTTCCACCATCTATCCCGCAACTTTGGGTTGCGCGGGCGGATTTTAGAACCGGAGGTCCCGTTTTCAGACAAAAAAGGGGCAGGCTCTGCCTGTCCCTTTTCTTTTCAGATCTCAGACCCGTGCAATCACCCCGGCGGTGACGGTGCTGGCGGTGCGGCAGTAGTCGGTGATGTCGAACTGCTGGACCACCAGCTTTTCCCGCGCATCCTCGTCACAGTTATCGCTCATCGTCCGCAGGATGACAAAGGGGATGTCGTTCTTCGCCGCGACCTGCGCCACCGCCGCCCCCTCCATCTCGACACAGGCGGGATGGCAGGCTTTCTCGATCCGGCGTTTTGTCTCGCTGTCCCCGATAAAGAGATCCCCGGTCGCAATCCGCCCGACAAGATACCGCACGCCGGCATCGTCACAGGCCGCCCGCGCCGCCGCGACCAGCTCAGGGTCGGCAGGGTAAGCCGAGAGGAAGGGATAGCTCTGGGCGATCATCGGCAGCTCTGCGTCATGGTAGACCGCCTCATCGCTGATGACCATATCCCCGACGCCGATCTCGGTGCTCATATTCCCCGCGATGCCCGAAAAGAGCAGCGCCTGCGCGCCAAAAACCGAGATCAGCAGCTGGGACGCGGCGGCGGCATTGACCTTTCCCATCCCGGCGCAGCAGACGGTGACCTTTTTGCCCGCCATTCTGCCGCTGAGGAATTCCACCCCGGCAATCCGGCGGCGGGCCACCCCTTCCAGCTGCTCGGACAGCAGCCGTACCTCCTCCGGCATCGCGCCCAAAATCCCGATGTTCTCGATCATTTTTCCCGCTCCTTTCCCGCTCAAAAAGAGCCGCGGCAGACGCCGCGGCCCCTCCGTTTTAAACGTTGAACAAAAACTCGATGATGTCGCCGTCCTGCACCACATATTCCTTGCCCTCGGTGCGCTGCTGGCCCTTTGCCTTGACGGTGGCCATGTTGTAGTCACAGGCGGCAAAATCCGCATAGCTGACCACACTCGCGCGGATGAAGCCCCGCTCAAAGTCGGAGTGGATCTTGCCTGCCGCCTGCGGCGCTTTGGTCCCGCGGCGGATGGTCCAAGCGCGGCACTCCTTCTTGCCGTCGGTCAAAAAGCTGATCAGCCCCAGCAGACGGTAGCTGGCCCGGATCAGGTTGTCAAGGCCGGTGGCCTCAATGCCCATCTCGGCCAAAAACGCCTTTTTCTCCTCCGGGGTATAATCCGCAATATCCTCCTCGGTCTTGGCGCAGATGGGGATGCACTCGGCCCCCTCCTCTGCGGCGCGCGCGCGCACTGCCTGATAGTGGGGGTTATTCTCCATCCCGTCCATCAGGTCATCCTCACTCATATTCGCCGCATAGATGACCGGCTTTGCGGTCAGCAGGCCCAGTTCCTTCATCAGGGCTGCCTGCTCCTCATCCTCTTCATCAAAGGCAAAGCTGCGCGCATTTTTGCCCTCGCCGAGGTGTGCCTCCAGCTCGCCCAGCCAAGCAGCCATTGCGCCTGCTTTTTTGTCCCCGGTCTTGCCGGCCTTCGCCAGCCGGGCGGCACGGTTGCTGACGATCTCAAGGTCGCTGAGGATCAGCTCGGTATCGATGGTCTCGATATCCCGGATGGGATCGACCCCGCCCTCGACATGGACGATGTCGGTACCGTCAAAACAGCGCACCACATGGACAATGGCGTCGCATTCCCGGATATTGCCCAGGAACTTATTGCCCAGCCCCTCGCCCCGCGACGCGCCCTTGACAAGGCCCGCGATGTCGACAAACTCGACGACGGCCGGCGTCTTTTTGTTGGTGTCCCAGATCTCCGCCAGCTTGTCCAGACGGGGGTCGGGAACCGCCACTACCCCGACATTCGGCTCAATGGTGCAGAACGGGTAGTTTGCCGACTGCGCCCCCGCATTGGTGATCGCATTAAAGAGGGTGCTCTTGCCCACATTGGGCAGGCCCACGATCCCTAATTTCATGTATCCCTGCATCTCCTTTATTTTCAAGGGTTTGCGGCCTTTAGGAGATGGCTCATACACCATTTCTACACCATTTAGGCCGCGCTATCTGATTTCTTGGTGTTGTCACCCGCTGAAG
>CALXBJ010000136.1 GCA_944386515.1 uncultured Pygmaiobacter sp. | reverse complement strand
CATCGAGACGCCCTCGAGCACCCCCTGCTGGACCAGCATCTTCGCGCCGGTGACATTCTCCTCCGCGGGCTGGAAGATAACCCGCACGGTGCCCGCCAGCTCATTCTTCTTGCTGACCAGCGCCTTGGTTGCTCCCATCAGCATCGCGGCATGGGTGTCATGGCCGCAGGCGTGCATCGCCCCGTCAATCTTGGAGGCATAGGGCAGGCCGGTATCCTCCTGCACCGGCAGTGCATCGATGTCGGCGCGCAGCGCGATCATCTTGCCCGGCTTTCCGCCGACAATGTCCGCGCAGACGCCGGTCGGCTCAAACCGGCGCACGGTAAGGCCCATCCCCTCCAGCTCCTTGGCGATCCGGTCGGTGGTCCAAAATTCCTTATTGCTCAGTTCCGGGTGCTCGTGTAGTTCCCGGCGGAAGGCGACGACATACTCCTGCAGCTGAGCTGCCAACTGTTTGCTGTCCATCAAAATGCAACTCCTTTTTCCGCCGCCAAAAGACGGCGGTATTCTGTTATGCTCTTAGTATAGCGCGGTACGGGCCGCGGCGCAAGGGCCGGGATTTTACGGCGCGGGGCGGATGTGCTATACTGAAATTATTCAAAAAGCAATCGCAACCGCATCCCGCGCAGCTCTTCTGCGGGAAAATGCGGGCCGCAGAGAAAGGATGGTCACAATGACAGTCATGCAGGCAATCGAGGCGCGGCGCAGCATCCGCAAATACACCCAACAGCCGGTCACCGACGAAGAGCTTCTGGCCGTTTTGGAGGCGGGACGTCTTGCGCCCTCCGCCCGCAATGCGCAGACCTGGCAGTTCACCGCAGTGCGGGACAAAGCGCTGCTGGAAAAGCTGCTGGATGACTGCAATGGGCAGAAGATGCTGGCAGAGGCCCCCGCCGCGCTGGTGGTCTGGAGCCATGGCGAGCGGATCATGGGCTGCGGGCAGTCCGCCGCGACGGTCGACTGTTCCATCGCGCTGAGCTTTATGCTGCTGCGCGCCACCGAGCTGGGGCTGGGCAGCTGCTGGCTGGGCCTCTTTGACGCCGATGCGGTCAAGCGCACCCTCGCGCTGCCCGAGGATGCCATCGTGGTGGCGGTCTCCCCTCTGGGTCACCCCGCAGAGCAGCCCGACCCCCGGCCGCGCAAGGAACCGAGCGAGGTCTTTGACCTGCGCTGAACCGCTTTGGGAGCGCCCTGCACGGCCGGCGCACTGTTGAAGAGCAGCCCTAAAACGCGGACAGGACAAACCGGGAGCACGGTGTCCGGAAATGCTCGCTTTTGTCCGGCTGCGCCACTCCCGCCCCCGCGGGCGTCACCGCTTTAACCATCAAACCGAGGAGGAAGTTTGCTCATGTCTCAACCATCTCCGCTGGTCAGCGTAATTGTGCCGGTCTACAACGCCGCGCCGGATCTGGCTCGCTGCATCGAGAGTATCCGCCACCAGAGCTGGCCCGCGCTGGAGATCCTGCTGGTCAATGACGGCAGCAGCGACGCCAGCGGACCGATCTGCGAGATGTATGCCCGGGTGGATGAGCGGCTGCGGGTCATCACCCTCGCAAACGGCGGCGTATCGGCGGCCCGCAACGCCGCCATCGCGCAGGCGCGCGGGAAATACCTGCAGTTTGTGGACAGCGATGACTATCTTGACCCGCAGGCAACCCGCCTGCTGGCCGAGCGGGCGGAGGAGACGCAGGCGGATCTGGTCATTGCCCACTACTGGCGGGTGATCGGGGAGACCTGCACCGAGCACGGTCTGCTGGAAGGGCGGCAGCTGCTTGACCAGCTTGCCTTTGCCCGCTGCCTGATGGAGCAGCCGGCGAGCTTCTATTACGGCGTGATGTGGAACAAGCTCTACCGCAGCGACCTTGTGCGGGAGCACGGGATCCTCTGCGACACATCGCTGGGCTGGAGCGAGGATTTCCTGTTTAATCTGGAATACATCCGCTATGCCGCCCGGTTTGCAACCCTGCCCGACCCGATTTACTACTACATCAAGCGGGAGACCAGCATCACCGCGACCCAGATCCATCTGCGCAGCCTGTTCGAGACAAAGCGCAGCCTGTTCCGCTACTATAAGGAGCTGTACACCAATCTGGGGCTGTATGACCAGTACAAGAGAAAAATCTACAAATATCTGATAGCGAGTGCCGAACATCGCTGAGCGGTATTTTTTAAGGCGCGGCGATCACGCTTTTGCCCTGCCCGGAATTTTTACAGACAGCCCCCTGCACAGAGAAAAGGGAGACCCTTCCAACGGGTCTCCCTTTTGTACCTTTTCCTTGTCTCCGGCTAAGAGCCGAGACCGGGACAATTTGCCGCTCCGGAATCAATACGCGGGCCGGCCGCAGTAAAAGCAGCGCAGCTGTCCGTCCGGCGCGGGGACAAAGAGCGGCTCCACTCCCGCCTCGCCGCCGGTGATGCAGCGCGGATTGCCGCAGTGCAGTGAACTGCCCGCATCTGCCTGCGGCAGCGGGCAGCCGGGATCCAGCTTTACCGGTCCCAAGCCCAGCAGGGTCATAATCAGCGCCATCCGCGCCCAGACCCCGTTCTGCGCCTGCTCAAAATAGGCCGCGCGGGGGTCCTTATCGAGGGCGGGGTCAATCTCATCCACCCGGGGCAGCGGATGGAGCACCGGCATGGCGGGCCCGGCGGCGGCCATCTTCTCCGGCGTGAGGACATAGCTGCCACGCAGCCGCAGATACTCCTGCGGGTCGGCAAACCGCTCCTGCTGGATGCGGGTCATATAGAGCAGGTCCAGACCCGGCAGCGCCGCGTCGAGGTCGGCGGTCTCCTCCAGCGCGCTGCTGGGACGGCCGACAAGCTCCTTTTTAAACGGCTTTGGCACCCGCAGTTCAGCCGGGCTGATGCAGATAAAGCGGTTGCCCTCATACCGCGAGAGCGCCGCGATCAGCGAGTGGACGGTGCGGCCGTACTTGAGATCGCCGCACAGGCCGACGGTCAGGTGATCCAGACGCCCCAGCCGCCGGCGGATGGTCACAAGGTCGCTGAGGGTCTGGGTGGGGTGCTGATGCCCGCCGTCCCCGGCATTGATGACCGGGATCCGGGCATATCGCGCCGCCTGAAAGGGCGCGCCCTCCAGCGGGTGGCGCATTGCGCAGATATCCGCATAGCAGGAGATGATCCGGATGGTGTCCGCCACCGTCTCCCCCTTGGAGACCGAGCTGGAAGAGGCCGAAGAAAAACCCAGCACCGACCCGCCGAGATTGAGCATTGCTGCCTCAAACGAAAGACGGGTACGGGTGCTGGGTTCATAAAACAGGGTAGCGAGCTTTTTGCCGGTGCAGACACCGTAATAAGCGGCGGGGTCGGCGGCGATGTCCTCGGCCAGTGCGAGCAGCCGGTCCAGCTCCGGGACTGAGAGGTCGAGCGGCGTGAGCAGATGTCTCATTCAGTTACCTCCTGCAATTGGGCCGCGGCGAGCGCGGCGATTTTTTCCGTTACCGATTATACACGATCCCGCCCGCAGCCGCAACCTTACAAGGAGGGCCGCGCAAAAAAATCCGCCGCCGGCGGACCTTTGCCGGCACTGCGCCCCCTTGTGATCGGGCGCTCCTGCAAAGCACACAGGGCCTGCGGCTGACACCGCAGGCCTTGTGCCGCCTTGCGGCGGATCTATATCAACCGCGCTCAGTCGCTTTTGATCGCTTCGAGCGCCGGGATGCGCACCGCCTTGTTCGCCGGATAGTAGCCCGAACCAAGGCCGATAAAGACCGAAAAGACAATGGCAAAGGCGAGCAGCCAGAGCGGCACCACACAGACCCGCGCACCGCCGCCCAAAAGCGCGATTCGCAGCGAATCAAGGCTGAGGCTGCCCAGCGAGACCAGATTGGTCACAATCGACACGATCAGGCTGACCACGCAGCTCACGATCCCGCCCGCAAGCCCGATGACCCCCGCCTCCGCCAAAAACAGCAGCCGGATATCCCGCACAAAGCAGCCCAGTGCCTTCATGATCCCGATCTCCCTCGTGCGCTCGGAGATCGACATAATCATGGTATTGGTGATTCCGATCGCCGCAACAACCAGCGAGATCGCCCCAAGCCCGCCGAGCATCATCTGCTTTTGCCGGGCCTCTTTTTCCATCGGTCCGCGGATGCTCTCCATCGACTCGGTGACAAGGCCCATTTCCCGGATCTCCTTTTCCACCGCCGCGACCTGAGAGATACTGTCCACCTTTACCAAAATCGACTCAAAATTTTTATTGGACTTTTTCCCGGGGTTCGCCTTTTCCGCGATCCGCTGCAGGTCGGCAAGGCTCATCAAGATCCCCTCAGAGGTTTCGCTCCCCTTCGAGTAATCCTCTTTTGCGATCCCGACCACCCGCAGCGGGAAGGTCGTCTTTCCCCCGTCTGCCGTCTCCACCTCAAGGGTCAGAGTCTTGCCCAGCGGGTCAAAGAAGGGGTCGGGCGCCGGCGCCTCCTCGCCGCCTCTCCAGCCTGCGCCCCAGCGGTCGACGGTGTTGGAGCCCTCCGGGCGAAGGGTGTCCCGGAAGGAATAGGCGGTGTATTCGCCCAAGATAACCTCCCCGCTCTTTGCGGCCTTCTCCCCGCGGACAATGCGGAACCCCATCTCCTCCATGCCGCCAATCTCAAGGCCCATAATCGAGACCCAGTCCGCGACATACCGTCCCGATGTCCCGGCAAGCAGGCGAGCGCCGCCCGACTCCAAGGATTTGCGGGGCATCACCGCCGTCACGTTTTTCATCCCGCGCAGCCGGCTGACCGATTTGTCGTCCAGCTTGATCTTGCCGCGCCCGCCCTGCGGCGGGTTGACGGTGATGATGGTCAGATCCCCCATCTCGGCCAGCATCCGCTCCTGTGACTCCTTCATGCCGATGCCCAGCGAGACCATGATGACGATGGAGCAGCCTCCGATCACCACACCGAGTATGGTGAGCAGCGTCCGGGACTTCTTGCGCAGCAGGTTCTGCAGGCACAGGCGGAACAAATCCTGTTTTCGCACGGCTTATTCCTCCTCACTGTTCGACCAGTCCCAGTTTTCCAGCGGCTCCCCCTCCTGCGCTTTGCCCCTCTTTTTCCACAGCAGCACCCCCGCCGCGCCCACTGCGGCCACAACTGCCGCCATCGCGGCGTACTTCCACGGGAAGGCGGACCGTTGCGGCTCCTCCGGCTCCTCAAAAGTGTCGTCCGGGGTGAACGCGTTTACCTTGATGGTCAGCGGGAACTCCTGCGTCTGCTGCTTTTGATCCGCGTCCTCATAGCTGATTTTGACGGTGAGCTTCATCTCTCCCGCCTGATCCGGGGTCAGCGCAAATCCGATGCTGCCGCTTCCCCCCGCCGTGACATTGCCCAGGTACTGGCTGCGCGCCGGGCTGACAAAGCCCTCTCCGACAAGCTCCGCTTCAAGGTTTGCGATCTCCCCTTTGCCCTTGTTCACATAGGAGAAGAGAAGCTCCCCCTCCGTCCCCTCCTCCATCTCAGATGCGGGAGGCGGCTGAATCTGGAACCGGTTGGGCTGGGAGACTGGGACCGTCAGGCGCACATCCGAGGTCACGGCGGCGCGGCGGGCGGCGTCAAGATATTCATATTTGAACGAGATGGTGATCGGCTGCGCCCCGCTCTTCGCGGTGGGGATGACCTGCATCTCCAGCTTTTGGGTCTGGCTGCGGCCCGCGCCAAGCGCGGAATAATGGGCGGTGTTCGTCCCGCCGCTCACCGTAAAGCTCTCCCCGCCGTCCACCATAACGACGATGTTCTCGCACTTTACCGAGCCGGTATTCTCAAAGGTCACCGTCAGCGGAAAGCTGCTCCCCGCCGCAACCGCCTTGTCCCCATAGGTAAAGCTCTTGACGACAATATTCGGCACCGGTGCATCCGGCTTCGAGGCGGTCTTCTGCGGGTCTGCCGCGCTCGCACGGGCGGGGATGTTGATTCGGTCCGACTGGCTAGCCGCCGTCGGCACACCCGCGCTCTCATAGGCAAACCGCAGCTCAACCGAGAGCGACTGGTTTTCGCTCGCAATCTCCTTTGCGCCCCGCAGCCGGACCTGAATCTCGGCCGACTTTCCGGGCAGAAGGTCCGGCAGCTGGAAGGTCGAGGTCTCGTTGAGGATGCTCAGGGATTCCGACGGGGTCACCACCGCGCTGACCCCGTCGGCGGCAACATCGCCCCGGTTTTGGAAGGTCAGCTTCAGAAGAAATTCCTCCCCCGGAGAGATCGGGCTGGAGATCGCCGAGCGGCTGACCGCGATGGAGGGCTGTACCGCCGCCGCCTTTGCCGCCACCGGGATGGAAAGCTTTTCACTCGCCGTGCCCGCCGCGCTGCCCGCATCCGTCTCATAGGAAAAGTGCAGTTCGACCGAGATGCTCTGTGCGGCCGCGGCAGTGCCCGCCGCGCTCAGCTGCAGGCTGCAGCTGCCCGACCCCTCTGCAGGGATCTCCCCCAGCGCAAAGGAGGACGCGCCGCCCGCGACGGAGAGCCCCTCCGACGGGGTGACCGAGGCGACCGGCGTCTTGAGCGGCGTTTTGCCGAGGTTTTGGAAGGTGAGGGTCAGCTGCGACGCGCCCCCCGCCGGAATCGGCGCAATCTCGCTGCGCGAGATGAGCACCGGCGGCGCGGCCGGCATCTCCGTCTCGGACGCGGCGCTCGCCTGCAGCACACGCCAGCCGGCGCCGGACGGTGCGAAGAACGCTGCCGCCAGCATCAAAAAGGCGGCGGTACGGACAAAAAATCCTCTTTTCATTACAATCCCCTCCTGTGGGTCATTTCATCACTGACAATCGCGCCGTCGATCAAGGTCACGATGCGGTCGGCATAGGCGGCCATCTCCGGGTCATGGGAGACGAGGATGATCGTCTGATGGAAATCGCGCGAGAACGCGCAGATCATCTCCATGACCTCCACCGTCGTGCGGGAGTCGAGGTTGCCGGTCGGCTCGTCGGCAAAGACTACATCCGGCCGCGCGAGAAACGCCCGCGCAATGCCGGCCCGCTGCTGCTGGCCGCCCGACATCTGGCCCGGGTAGTGGTCCAGCCGGTGTGCCAGCCCGACCCGGCAGAGCATCTCCCGCGCGGCCTTCTCCCGCTGCTGCGGCGGCACCCCGCGGAACATCAGCGGCATCGCGACGTTTTCGGTCGCGGTCAGCCCCGGCAGCAGGTTATAGGATTGAAAGACGAATCCGAGATGGCGCTGTCGGAATGCCGCCAGCTGCTCCTCGCTCAGCCGGGATACCGGCACGCCGCCGATACGCACCTCGCCGCTGGTTGGTCGCTCCATCCCGGCCAGCAGGTTGAGCAGCGTCGATTTGCCGGAGCCGGAGGTGCCGAAGATGCAGCAGATCTCACCGCGGTGCACCTTGAGGTTGATCTTCCCCAGCGCCACCACCGTCTCCTCCCCAAGCGGGTACTCCTTGTGCAGGTCCTTCACTTCAATAATGGGCTGTGCCCGTGCAGAATCTCTCATCGGTCTTCCCTCCTGTATGGGCACATTCTATCCCCGCATCCTTTGTGCAGCCTTTGCCGAATCTTAAGATTTGTAAAGAAAGGGGGAGAGCCTCTTTTTCCCCGCAAAACCGCCTTGACAAACCGCGGCGGGCGTGTATCATCTTATCATAAGAATTTTCCCCGCCGGCTTTTTGTGCGGCGGGACGGCGACCGGAAAGGAGGGCGCAACGATGTGCGCGAATATCCTCATCGCGGAGGATGACCCCGATATCCGCAGCCTGCTGCGGCTCTATCTTGAGAGCGAGGGGTTTTCGGTGACCGAGGCGGAAAACGGCGAGCGCGCGCTGGAGCTTGCCCGCGCGCAGCTGCCCGACATGGCGGTGCTGGACGTCATGATGCCCGGCCTCGACGGCTATGCGCTGACCCGCGCGCTGCGCCGCCTGGGGGACCTGCCGATCTTGATCCTCTCTGCCAAGAGCCGGGACGAGGACAAGATCCTCGGGCTGAACCTCGGTGCGGACGACTACATCGCAAAACCGTTTAACCCGGTCGAGATCGTGGCCCGGGTCAAGGCACAGCTGCGCCGCGCCGCGCGGGGCGCCGGCGCGGCGCTGACGGCAGGCGGGCTGACCCTTGACCCCTCCTCGCTGGCGGTGCTCCGGGATGGGGCGCCGGTGCCGTTGACCCCGATGGAGTACAAGATCCTCTCGGTGCTGATGCGCTCACCGGGGCGGATCTTTACCAAGCTGCAGCTGTACGAGAGCGCGGTTGGCAGCTATTTTGAAGGGGATGACAACACAATGATGGTGCATATTTCCAAGCTGCGTGAAAAGATCGAGGACGACCCCCGCAATCCGCGCCGGATTGTGACCGTGCGGGGGCTGGGGTACAAATTTGTCGCGCGGTAAGGGACGCCGCGGCAGCCTGTTCGGGCTGCTCGCGCGGTATGTCCTTCTCTTCACGCTGGCACTGTTCGCCCTTGCCGCGCTGGCATTGTACCTGTGGGACGCCCGGATGGCGCAGCTCTTCTCCCCTCCCGACTGGGATGGTCTGCTGTCCGACCCCGCACTGCGGGCGGGGCGGTATGAGGAGCTTGTCCCCTATCTGCAGAACGCCGGGGAGTTTGCGGTATATGAGGAGGGCGCGCTGGTCTATGCGACGGCGGAGGACTTTGATCCCCTCCTCACCGAGGGGGAACTGTCCTGCATCCCCCTTCAGGGGGAAACCATACAGGCGGACACCTATCCCCAGCCCGGCGCCGCGGACGGGGAGCAGCTGCTGATTGTCCGCCAAAACCTCGACGCAGAGGGAAACATCGACGCACAGGCTGTGGTTCTGGACGCGGACGGGCAGGTGCTCTGGGGAGGCTTTGGGGATGGCCGGGCAGCCTACACCGCCCGGGAGCTCTCCTTTTTGACCAACAGCCGGTTTGAGGGCTGCTTTTTGACCCGGGCGCCGCTGCCCGGCGCGCCGGAATGTTGGCTTTTGCTGCGGGAGAGGGTCCTCAGCGAGGGGGAGTATCTGCGCCGCTACGCAGATGCCCAGCGGGTCCTTGTCCCCTTTGTGCCGCTGCTTTTCGGTGCTGCAGCGCTTTCCGTCTGGCTTTTGTGGCGCAGGATCGCCAAGCCGCTGCGGCGGCTGGATGACGCGGTGGCGGCACAGGCCGCCGGGCACCCCGCGCGGGCGGGCGGCTGCGGCGGCCCCCGTGAGGTGCGCCGCATCGCTGAGAGCTTTGACCGGTTCGCCGACCAGCTTGAGGCGAGCGAAGCGGAGCGCAACCGCCTCGACGCGGCGCGGCAGAAGATGATCGCCGACATCTCCCATGACATCAAGACGCCGGTGACGGTGATCTGCGGTGGGATCGACGCCGTCTGTGACGGCAAGGTGCCGCCCGAGGATTTTGAGCGCACGCTGCGGATGATCCGGCAGCGGGCGGATACGCTGGCCCGGCTGGCCGACGATTTTCACGAATACGCCAAGGTGGAGCATCCCGCTTTCGCTCTCCACGCCGAGCGCACCGACGCCTGTGAATTTTTGCGGGAGTACCTCGCCGCAAAATACGATGAGATCGAATTGGCCGGCTTCACCCTCGAAGCGTCAATCCCCGAGCAGCCGATCCGGTGCTGTATCGACGGTTTCCAATTGACCCGCGCGCTGGATAACCTCTTGTCCAATGCACTGCGGCACAACCGTCTGGGCACCGCCCTCTTTTTTGCGGTCGGCGCGGCGGACGGCTGCGCGGTGATCCGGATCGCCGATAACGGCGAGGGGATCCCGCCCGAGCGGCGGGCGCGGATCTTTGAGCCGTTTGTCACCGGCGACGACGCCCGCTCCTCCGCCGGCAGCGGGCTGGGGCTGTCGATCGCCCTCCAGATCGTCAAGGCGCATGGGGGCACGCTCTCCCTTGAGCCGCACCCCCTCCCGCCCAGAGTGACCGAGTTCGTTCTCTCCCTGCCGCTGTCCGAGATGTGACAGAACGCCTTTTTCCGGTTTGCCGGCTGCGTTTTGCTTTCCGCAAAGGCGGCGCAGCGCCGCGGTCATCGGATTGCGCCTTTGCAAGGGATACAGACCTTCAAGCGGTACCGCTTGAAGGTCTGTTTTTTGCATCCTTTTGGCACCTTTTTGCGCCCCGCCCCCAAATCCGCAGGAGGGTTATTTCTCTGCGAGGTGAAATGTGGTATACTGAAAAAAACTGCTGTACAGGGAAGGAATGTTTGTCCCGATGGAATCCTTTGCAAAATTGCTGCTCACACGGCAGAGCTGCCGCGCCTATGATCCCGACCGCCCGGTCGAGGAGGAGAAAATCGCCGCCTGCCTGCAGGCTGCGCGGCTCTCCCCGTCGGCCTGCAACAGTCTGCCCTGGCACATCACCCTCGCCGAGGGGGACGCCGCCAAACAGGTCGGCAACTGCCTGCGCGGGATGGGGATGAACAAGTTCACCGTCGACTGCCCCGTCTTTGCGGTCGTCACCGAGGACGATTACAACGCCACCGCTGCCGCCGGCTCAAAGCTCAAGGATCAGGATTACCGTTCGGTCGATATCGGCATTATGGCGGCCCAGTTCACCCTGCAGGCAACCGAATTGGGCCTTGGCAGCTGTATTCTGGGCTGGTTTGATGAAAAGCAGCTGCAGGCCCTGCTCGGCACCCGCCGGCGGGTGCGTCTGGTGATTGCGCTGGGCTATCCCGTCGAGGGCGACCCGCTGCGCCCCAAAAAGCGCAAGCCGGTTGAGGAGCTGGTCTCCCGCCTGCGCTGAGGGCAGATGGCTTTGCGGCGAGGGGCACGGGCGGCCGGTCTGCTCTTTTGCGGCCGTGCACGGCACAAAGCGCCCTCGTCCCGATAGAGATCCGGAATATTCGCCAACACCTTTAACAAAGAGGAGGCGGTTTTAGATGACCGTTCAATCTGTAACTGTGCGCCCCGCTCGAACGGGGTATCTGGAGCTGGCTGATACCCGCCTGTATTACCGCGACTGGGGCGAGGAGTCCGCGCGCCATACGCTGCTGCTGCTCCACGGCAATGGGGAGAGCTGGCGCTGCTTTGCCCGTCAGGTCGGCCCCTTCTCCGAGGCCGGCTACCGGGTCATTGCGCTGGACAGCCGCGGGCACGGCAGCTCGGGCCGCGGGACCCTGCCGATGACCCCGCAGCAGCTGGCGGCCGACACATTGGACGCCCTGACACTGCTGGGGATTCCGAAGGCCGTTCCGGTTGGTTTTTCCGACGGGGGAAATATCGCGCTGCTGATGGGGATACTGCGCCCCGCCGCGGTGGAGGCGCTTGTCGCCGCAGGGCCGAATCTCGTCCCCGCCGGCGCAAAGCTGACCGCGCAGCTGCCCTGCGAACTGCTGTATCCCCCGCTGCGTCTGCTCGGGAAAAAGCTCCCTGCAGCCGCGCTGCGGGCGGATATTCTGGGCCTGATGGTCGACCAGCCGCAGATCCCCTTTGAGGCGCTGCGCAGTCTTCGCCGCCCCGCCCTGATCCTCGGCGGCGGGCGGGATATGATCCGCCCGGGCCATCTGTGCCACATCGCCGGCGCCCTGCCGATGGGCCGCCTGTCCATTTTGCCGGAGGCGAGTCATTTTGTCTTCCACGCGCCCTGGGCACAGGAGACCAACCGGCGGGTACTCGACTTCCTGCAAAAGGAGCTGCGCTGACAGCGCCCGAGAAGTTTTGTATATCGGATTTTCTTTTCCGTCCCGACGCCCTGCGGGCGGTCACGGCGCGGATCTATGGGGTTCACCGGCTTTTATCTCTGTGACGATGTAAAAATTTTCTCATCCGGGCGGTTGATTTTTGTCTGCTTTTCCGTTGACAGTGTTCTCTCTCGCTTTTATAATGAAAACGTAATAATGTTATAACAAATCCGGGTGAGAGCGCTCCTCCCGTCCGGGACCTGCAAAAAAGGGGGGTGCGGAAGCATGGAGAATGAGCTCGACTTCAGCGGCCGCACCCAGCTTTATTTCCAGCTCTATGATATCCTCTACCGGGAGATCCGCGACGGGGTCTACAAGCCCGGCCAGCTGCTGCCGACCGAGAACACCCTTGTGGAACAATACCACATCAGCCGGATCACGGTGCGCAAGGCGCTGGACCTCTTAATGAACGACGGCCTAATTGCCAAGCGGCGCGGATACGGGACCTTTGTGCAGAACAAAAAGGTGGAGCAGACCCTCACCCGGGTGCAGCATTTTGCCAGCGAGATGGAAAAGCGCGGCTATGCCTCCTCGGTGACCATGCTCTCCAACGAGATCCTCTACGCCAGCCGCGCCATTGCCGAAAAGCTGCAGATTGGGGAGGGGGACGAGCTGATCCGGGTCGAGCGGCTGCGGTACGCCGGCGGGGTGCCGATGTGCATCGAGCGCTCCCACCTGATCCGCGCCCGCTGCCCCGAGGTCAGCCGGCATGATTTTTCCCGCCAATCGCTGCGGCGTTTTTTGGAGGAGAAGTACGACATTGTCTGGAAGCGCGCCCACCAGCGGATCTATGCCGCCGCGGCCAGCGCGCGGATGGCCGGTTATCTCGGGATCAAGGAGGGGGACCCGCTGATCTACATTGAGCGGGTGTCCTATACCGGTTCCGACTGGCCGGGGGAGTACCTTCAGGCATGGTACCGCGGGGACAGCTATTACCTGACCGCCGATCTTGAGGCCTGACCCCGAACGCTTTCTTTTGGTCCTGACGCATCCCGGTTCGCTTGCGGGATGCCTAAAAATATAAATTTTATTACAGGAGGAAACTAGCATGAAATTCTTTATTGACACCGCGAACGTGGAAGAGATCCGCAAGGCCAATGACATGGGGGTCATCGCCGGCGTGACCACCAACCCGTCGCTGATCGCTAAGGAGGGCCGTGACTACGCCGAGACGCTGGCCGAGATCGCCAGCTTTGTCGATGGGCCGATCTCCGGCGAGGTCAAGGCTACCACCGCCGACGCCGAGGGAATGATTGCTGAGGGCCGCGAGATCTATAAGCTGGATCCCAAGCACATGGTCGTCAAGATCCCGATGACCCCGGAAGGGCTCAAGGCCATCAAGGTTCTCTCCTCTGAGGGCATCCCCACCAACTGCACCCTGATCTTCTCGGCCAATCAGGCGCTGCTGGCCGCCCGCGCCGGCGCGACCTATGTCAGCCCGTTCCTCGGCCGTCTGGACGACATCTCCCAGCCGGGCATCGACCTGATCCGGGACATCAGCGAGATCTT
>CALXBJ010000135.1 GCA_944386515.1 uncultured Pygmaiobacter sp. | reverse complement strand
TCCGCCTCCCTCGTGATCGCGGCGAGGTCCTGCGTCTTGGAATGGCAGACGGTGACCGTCGCGTTCTCCCGCAGCAGCAGCAGCGCCATCGGCTTGCCGACGATGTTGCTGCGCCCCAGCACCACCGCCCGCTTGCCCGCGATCTCACAGCCCGCGGCCCGCAGCAGCTCGATGCAGCCCGCCGGGGTGCAGGGCAAAAAGCAGTCCTCCCCGATCAGCAGCCGGCCGACGTTCACCGGGGTGAAGCCGTCGACGTCCTTGTCCGGGTCAATCGCCTCGATGACCCGCTTCTCGCGGATCTGGGCCGGCAGCGGCAGCTGTACCAGCAGCCCGTGCACCGATGGGTCGGCGTTGCGGGCCGCGATCTCGGCCAGCAGCCGCTCCTCGGTGGTGTCGGCGGGCAGCCGCAGCAGCTCGCTCTCGATGCCGCACGCCTCGCAGTCCCGCTGCTTGCCCCGCACATACACCTCGCTGGCGGGGTCCTCCCCCACCAGGATCACCGTCAGCTTGGGGCGAATCCCCTGCGCGGCGAGGGCCGCCGCCTGCCGCGCCGCGTCCGCCTTCACCGCGGCCGCCAGCGCCTTCGCGTCAATCCGCTCCATGCTCTTCCTCCTTCACGCCGGCGCCCTCGGCCGCCTGCTCCTCCCGCAGGGCGGCATCCGCTTCCCCTGCGCCGGAAACAGGCGCTTTTTGCGCCGCATCATCAGGCTGTGCCGCATCGACAGTCTCGGCCGCATCGGCCGCCTGTGCGCCGTCGGCCCCGGCCGCGGGCTGTGCCGCGGCCGCCTTTGCAGCCTTTTTTGCCGCCGCGATCTCCTCGGCGCTCAGCCAGCCCATCGGCTCATAGCCGCGATACCGCCGGCGCAGCACCACCCAGGCGACGAGCGCCGCCGCGCAGGAGAGGGCCGCCAGCAGCTGGCTGGCCCGCAGGCTGCCCACCAGATACAGGCTGTCGGTGCGCAGCCCCTCGATCCAGAACCGGCCAAGGCCGTACCAGAACAGGTAGAGCAGCAGCATCTCGCCGTCAAACCGGCGGCGCTTGTAGTAGGCGGCCAGCGCGATAAACCCGACAAGGCACCAGAGCGACTCGAACAGGAAGGTGGGATGCACCGGCGCAAGGGGGTTGACGGTGATCCCCTGCGCGGCCAGCTCCGACTGCACCGAGGCCAGATAGCTGGTGGTGCGCTCGCTGATCATCCCCCAGGGCAGGTCGGTGTTGGTGCCGAAGGCCTCCTGATTGACGAAGTTGCCCCACCGGCCGACCGCCTGCCCCAGCAAAAAGCTGACCGCCGTCAGGTCGAACATCTTGAGCACCGGCACCCGCCGCCAACGGCAGGCCAGCCCGCCGAACAAGAACGCCCCGATCACCGCGCCGTAGATCGCGATGCCGCCGTCCCGCAGGTCGACGATCTCCCGCAGGCTGTGGTACTCAAACGGGGACATCGCCACATAGTAGGCCCTCGCGCAGACAATCGCCATCGTGGTGCCCACAAAGATCACGTCGATCATCCGGTCGACGTCGATGCCCGCCTTCGGCGCGATGTGAAACGCGTACAGCAGCGCCAGCAGCATCCCGCTGCCGATCAGGATGCCGTACCAGTAGATTGCGAAATCCCCGATGGAAAACGCCACCCGGTTGATCTCAAACGCAAGCCCCAATCCCGGGAACTGCACCAGATTTGTCATCTTGCTCCTCCTCACTCAGCGCGCCGCGCTTTTTCTCATTTTTCCGCCGTGTCGCCCGCGGGCTGCAGCACCACCGCGGCGCAGCGCCGCTCGTCCAGCAGCTCCTCCAGCGCCCGCTGCAGGTCCTCCGCGGTCAGGCCCGCCAGCAGGTCCAGCTCTGCGAAGAGGCTCTCTCCCCGCAGCCCGAAGCTGGCCAGTGCGCCGGCGACCGACTCGGCGCTCTCAAACCCGCCGACCGCCTCGCCGTAGAGCTGGTTGCGGCAGAGCTCGAAATCCTCCTGCCGGATGCCCTCCCGCCGCAGCCGGCGGATCTCCTCAAGCAGCGCGTCCCGCACCGCGGCGGGGTCCCGCGTCTCCCCCGAGAAGAGGATGCAGAAATATCCCTCGCCGACAAAGACGTCGGTCGAAAAGCCGCTGTTCACCAGCCCCTCGTCGTACAGCCGCCGGTAGAGGGGGGTGATGTCCCCGATCAGCAGCTCGCCCAGCAGGTCGGCCATGACCTCCCAGCGCAGCCGCTCGGCGGCGGGGCGGGGCCGCTCCTTGAAGCCGAGGCCCAGCATCGGGCGGGAGACCGCCATCTCCAGACGGCTCTCGGGGCGGACGATCTCCTCCGGCTCGCTGAGGGGCAGCTTTTGCCCCACCTCGCCCCCCTCGGGCAGGTCGGCGCGCTCGAGCGCGGCGAGGATCTGCTCGCGGGTGATGTTGCCCGCCGCCGCGAGCACCATGTTGCGGGGGGTGTAAAACGCGTCGGTGCAGGTGTAGAGCAGCGCGGGGGTGATCTGTGCGATCGAATCCACCGTGCCGGCGATGTCCACCTTCAGCGGGCAGTTGTGGTAGAGGCAGTCAAAGACCGAGAACATCAGCCTCCAGTCGGGCGAGTCCTC
>CALXBJ010000134.1 GCA_944386515.1 uncultured Pygmaiobacter sp. | reverse complement strand
CGCTGAGCGCGATCGGCGGCTATGCCGAGTACATCGCCCGAGCGGAGCTGACTGAGGACGAGCGGGCCGATGCGGTCGAGATCATCCAGCAGGAAACCCGGCGGCTGAGCTCGATGAGCGAGCGGCTGCTGACCATGGCGAGCCTGCGGGAGACCCGGATGGATCTCTCTCCGATGGATCTGGCCGACGCGGCCCGCGCGGCGCTGCGCACTGTCCGGCCCAAAGCGGAGGCAAAGCAGGTGCATCTGGTCACGGGCGCACTGGACAGCTGCACAATACGGGGAGATCAAGACCTGCTGGTCAGCCTTGCGGTCAATCTGCTGGACAATGCGGTCAAGGCGACCCGCTCAGGCGGCCGGGTGACTCTTTCGCTGCGCGCAGATGGCGCGGACGTGCTGCTGGAAATTGCGGACGAGGGGATCGGGATGAGTGAGGAGACCCTCGCCCGGCTGGGGGAGCCGTTTTACCGCGCCGACCGCGCCCGCAGCAGGGCGCAGGGCGGCACCGGCCTTGGGGTCGCTTTCTGCTTTGCGGTCGCAAATGCGCACGGCGCGGCGCTGGATTTTCGCTCAGAGGAGGGAAAGGGCACCGTGGCAGCGCTGCGGTTTACGGCGCAGCGGGCGGAATAGGGCGGATTTTTTGACTGTTTACAAGACGGAAATCAGTTTGCGCCTTTTTTGCAACACCGCGGGCGGATACTTTGGATGCGCAGACAGCAAGACGGCGCGCAAAAGGAGGAAGAACGGTATGAAAAAGACCGAAAGGATGGGAGCAAAAAGACGGGCGGCTGTGTGCATTGCAGCGGTGCTGCTTGCGGGCGGCCTGCTGCTGACCGGCTGCGGGGGAAGCGCCAGTTCGCTCACCGGGCAGGATGACGACTCCCTGAGCGTGACCCCGGCGGCGGATCTGGTGCTGGAGGAGGTCGCGTCGAACGGAAAGACCTATGCCTATGACTGGGTTGGGGAGATGAGCGAGGAGGAGCTCGCGCGCAGGGCCCAGCAGGAACAGGAGCAGCTGCGCAGCCGGATGGAGGAAGAGGGCGAGGACCCGGACAAGATTGATCTGGCCCTGCAGGATTACACCGTGCAGCTGGAGCGGGAGCAGGAGGAGCTGCAAGCCGCACAGCAGAGAGGGACATCCCTCACGGCACAGGAGGCGGCCAACCTCGCCGGTGTCCTGATGGAGGAGGTCTATGGGCTGGCGCTCGAGGGCAGGACGATCCGGCTGTATCTCACGCTGACCGAAACCGAGACGATAGAGGTGCTGATGGGCCTGAAAGAACCATACCCGCAGAAGGTGGTTTGGGAGGCTGAGCTGGAAAAGGGTTCCGAGCAGGAGTCCTCCGCACAATGCACCATCGATGCCAATAGCGGAAAGCTCCTATCCTGCTGCTATCTCCCCTCACTGCAGGAGAAGCAGGACTGCATCAGCGACGAGTGGATGGAGTTTGTGACGCCGCAGCAGGTCGGTGGAGAGCTCTATGACACCCAGTCTGCCGCATACGAGGCATATCTCGGGCAGACGAAGGATGCAATCGGCAGGTTCCTTGCACTGGCGGGGCTGGATCAGAGCGCGGCGGTAGAAAAAATCGAGCCGGACGGGGAGCCGTCTGCCGCAAGGTTCCGCATTACCTACGAGGACAAAAGGACTGCCATCGTGATGATATTGTGGGGTGCAAATAAAGTCAGCGACTGGGGAAACTACCCGTGGAAGGCGTTCTCCTACGGGGAGGCAGCGGCCTGAAAACGGCCTGCGGGATTGGCCGGCAATGCTGCCGCACGGGCTGAAATAAGGGCTTTTTAGGGGAAATTCATGTGAAAAAGAGAGTTCAAAAGAAAAAGATGATGCGGCGATGTGCGCTTTTGCCGCTCTTTGCCGCCACCCTTCTGCTGACCGGCTGCATGGCGCTGGGCGGGGAGCTGTCGGGGCAGGATGCCGACAGCCTCAGCGTGATCCCGGCGGCGGATGCGGTGCTGGAGACTGCCGAAAACGGCAAGATCTATCACTATGAGCTGGATGATGATACCCGCAAAGGGGCGCTGTATGAAAGCGCACAGCTCTCCCCTCAGCAGGCGGCCAATCTTGCCGGGATGCTGTTCGAGGATGTCTACGGCCTCAACCAGACCGGAAAGGCGATCTTTCTCTACTATACGGAGAAGGAACTGGAGAGCGGCACGCGGCAAGCCCGATGGTGGGCTGTCTCTGGGAGTCAATCCGGAAATTCTTTTCAGAACATGGTGACGGGTTACGGCGTCTGTGTGGTCGAGGCAAATACCGGAGAACTGCTGATGAGCATCTATTTTCCCGCCGAACAGGAAGAGCAGACCTGCGTGAGCAATGAGTATCTCCCGTTTGTCACGGTGACGGAAAATCCGACACAGGATGCGATAACAGCGCAGGTGGACCGGGAAAGCAAAGAATTTGAGTCCTATCTCAAACAGGAGATTGCCACCGTCCGGCAGTTCTTGTATCAGGCCAGATTGTATGAGCGCGAAGCAATCGCCTCGGTTGACCCGGCGCGAAGCGAGGACGGCAGCGAACTGTACCGCGATTATCTTGTGACCTACAAAGATGAAAGACAGGCGCGTGTCGCCGTTGTGCGGCAGGAATGGCGCTTTCGGGAGAGCAACTGGGGGGAATATCCCGGCAGGGAGTTTTTATACTGTGTGTCGGAAGTTGACCCGCAGGAAGATCTGCCCGCTGCGTTTCGTTATCCGGACAGTGCAGCCAGAGAGTTTTTCGGAGGAACGCAAAAATGAAAGCGCAGAAAAAGCGGTTCCCTTGGCAAAAAAATTCATCGTACCGTGAGATGGTTTGTGCTATACTGAAGCAAACCCCCCCGGTATCGACACGAAAAGCGGGCGGGGAAATCTGACGTTGAGGGGGAGATCCCATGATTCGGGTTACCATCCTGTCCGAAAACACCGCCCTGCGCCCCGGCCTTCTGGCGGAGGACGGCCTGTCCGTCCTGATCGAGACCGAAAAGCACAGCATCCTGATGGATTCCGGCTGGAACGATTGCTTTCTCGACAATGCCGCGGCGATGGGGGCAAACGCGCTGGCGGCGGACACGGTGATCCTCTCCCACAACCACTACGACCACGGGCTGTCGATGCCCCTTTTTTTCGACCGCCGGCCGGATCAAAACTATCGGTTTTATCTCTCCTCGGATGCGCTCTGGCCGGTGTTCCACCGGCGGGCGGACGGCAGCCTGACCTCAACCAGCTGCGGGCTGACCGACGGTGAGCTGATCCGCCGCCGCATTCC
>CALXBJ010000133.1 GCA_944386515.1 uncultured Pygmaiobacter sp. | reverse complement strand
GGCATGGGGATCCTGAAGCTGCTCACCTGCGGCTGCTGCGGAATTCTCACCATCGTAGACTGGTTCACCATCTCCAAGCGGACAAAGGAGCGCAACTTCAACCAGCTGATGAGTCTGATCTGAGGTGCGCTGCCGCACACTTTTGAAAAAGCACCGCGTTCTGGCACTGCCCGCCGCTGTCTGGCTTCTGTTTTTTCTCACCGGCCTGCCCTGCCCGCTGCGCTGGGCTACCGGGCTGCCCTGTCCCACCTGTGGCGTGACCCGCGCGCTCTTGGCGCTGGCGCGGGGAGATCTGCGGGAATCGCTTTGCTGCCATCCTCTGGCGTTGCAGCTCACCCTCTCGGCGGTTATTGCTCTCCACCTGCGGCGAATGCGCCCCGCCGCCCAAAAGGCCGCCGCGCTGCTGATCGGGGTGACACTGCTGGAAAACACCGTCTTTTTCCTGCTGCGGGTTGCCGCAGCCATCTGATGCCGCTGCGTCCTCTCGCTCAAAATACAAAAAGGCCGCGCGCCGGGTTCTTTTTCTCCCGGCGCGCGGCCTTCTTTGATCTCTCTTTTTTCCGTCCTTCTCTCCAGACGGCGCCGCTTCTCCCCTTCACCCCTGCCCGGCAAAGAGGGAGACCAGCGCCTGCCCCACCAGCTGACCGGCGTATTTTGCCTCCT
This sequence comes from uncultured Pygmaiobacter sp., assembly GCA_944386515.1. Taxonomy (GTDB): domain Bacteria; phylum Bacillota; class Clostridia; order Oscillospirales; family Ruminococcaceae; genus Pygmaiobacter. Next base: position 29,845 of record CALXBJ010000133.1, on the reverse strand, counting down.
CCAGCGTGTTGCCGTGGCTGCCCACCTCGATCAGCAGGCTGCCGGTGGTGAGCTGCTGGTTATAGTTGCGGTAGTCAAAGAGCACCGGCCGGGCAAAACCGGGGAACAGCGTCGCCAGCCGGTCCTGCAGCGCCGCGGCAAACCGCAGGTTCTGCTTGTAGTTTGGCATCCCCATCGTGCCGTCGTCCGCGCCGCAGATGATCATCACCTGCGCGGCCTTTTTGCCCTCAATCTCCGCCACCGCCGAGACGGGCGAGCCGTTCTCCCGCTGGATCGCGTCCCGGTGGATGTCCAGCACCACCTTGATCGAGGGGTACTGCTCGAGATACCGCTCCACCGTGACCTTGCTGCGGTCGTAGCTGCCGTTATAAGAGGGATAGTCGTGCTGGGTGGCGTCCTGCAGCGTCGTGATTCCCGCGTCGTTGAGCACCGCGGCGATCTCCGCCCCCACCGCCACCATGTTCTGGCTGTTGTCGGTGCTGCGGAAGGGGTAGCTCGGGTCACACCACAGCTCCTCCCCGGTGCGGTAGCTCTCGGTGGTGTGGGTGTGCATGATCAGCACCTGCGGCTCGCCCGAGCCGACCTCGACCGAAAAGGGCAGCGGCTGGCCGATCTCCGCCGCGACCTCGGCGGCGGGCAGCTCGGTCACGTTCTTGATTACCCCCGCCCCGGCGGCGAGGTAGATGCCCCCCACCGCGGCGGTGTAGCTGGTCTCCTCCACCGCCAGCATCCCCGCCGGCGTCTGCTGCGCGGCGGCGGGTTCTTCGGCCGGCGGGGCCTCTGTCTCCTCCGATGCCTGCGCCTGTGCGGGCAGCCCGGTCCAAAAGCCGCTGCCCTGCTGCCGGTCCTCCTGTGCGCCCGCGACGGGGTGCTCGTCCTCCCAGACCTGCTGCGCGGCGGCAATCGCCGTGCCCGGGGACTGCAGCAGGCTGCCGGCAAAGGCGGCGGTCTCCAGCAGCTGCGCGCCGCCCAGCCGGGCGGAGGCGGCCGCCAATGCGCTGCCGCCGCACAGCAGCGCGCACAGCAGCAGGAACAGGATATTTTTCAGACGTCTTTTTCTCATGGGCGGCACTCCGGGTCACAGCGGGGCCGCCGGGCCGAGCTGCCCGGCGGCCTTGTTTTCTTGCTTGCCCTACCACTGTATGTGCCCGCCCGCCGGGATATGCCTGCCCGGGGGCGCAATCCCCCTGCCTGCCCGCGCGGGGCGCTGCACAGGGGCCTTTGCGCGCATCGGCGGGGCGGTTTTTGCCCCGCCGCGGTTTTGGGATCAGACCGTTTCGCGCAGCGCCCAGCCCTCGCCGGACTGCTCCAGCGCATACCAGACGCCGCCCACCCGCACCGCCTGCACCTGCTGCGGGTCAACCGCCTTTTTCAGCTTGCAGCCGCTGGAGCCAAAGACGGCGCCCTGTTCCTCGTTGCGGTTCGTCCAGCTCAGCCCGCCGAGGATCTCCTGCCCATCCGCCAGCCGCACCCCCTCCGGCATCGGCGGGCTGCCGGCATCCGCCGGCGCATTCTCCCAGACCATCGAGAGGTTCAGCGGGGTGATGCGCAGCTGCGCGAGGGTGTACCCCTCCCATCCGCCCTCTGTCTGGCCCAGCGCAAGGTCCCGGTTCTGCTGCACCGGGCTGAGGGTGACGGCGAACTCCCACGGGCCCTCGGCGAGCAGCTGCCCGCCCTGCGCGGTCTGCAGGCCGCCCAGCGAGAAGAGGTATTCCCCCTCCCCAAGAGGTTCCCGCAGCGCGCCGCCGCCGTTTGGCCCGCGCAGCTCATACCGCGCGGTGAAGAGCAGCGCCCCGTCCTTTGCCCCCGCCTGCGGCCAGCCCTCAAGGCGCAGGTCCTCGGCGGCAAACCAATCATAGAGATCCAGCCGGCCCTCCTGCTGCAGCTGGTCGGCGCTCTGCTTCTGCACCAGATAATTCTTTGTAAATACGCTGCGGCTGTCCAGCGGCGCGGCCTCCTTGTCCTGCGGCAGGGCCGAGAAGGCGAGCACCGCGTCGTATCCGTCGCTGATCGCACCGAGCAGGGTCACGGTGTATCCGCCCGCCGTCCTGCTCTCCCCGATCACCGTCCCAAGCTCGGTCAGCAGCGCGGCCGACTGCTGCGCGTCCCCGTCCGTGGCATAGCTGCCGAACCATCCGGCCGAAAAGCCCGCCACCGCGCAGGCGGTCAGCGCCAGCAGTACCGCCGCAGCCAGCGCCAGCTTCCAGCGGCGGGCCGATTTTACCGCCGGCTGCGCCAGCCCGGCCATCTCCCGCGCCCGGCGGGCCAGCCGCGCGGCCTGCAGCTCGTCCAGCGGCTGCTCCTCGGTCTCAAGCGCGCCCACGGCGCGATACAATGCCTCGTCCCTCATCCCAGATCGCTCCTTTCCCGCAGTTTCGCGGCCAATTTTTCCCGGGTGCGGCGCAGCCGCGCCCGCACCGCCCCCTCGCTCAGCCCATACCGCTCGCCGATCTGGGCCGCCGTCTCCATCAGCAGGTGATACCGCAGAAAAATCTCCCCTTCCGGCGGGGGCAAGGCCAGCAGTGCGCCGGCCAGCGCCCGCGCGCCCTCGTCGGACTCGAGCGTCTCCCAGAACGCCTCCTCCTGCACCCGGTCATCCTCCGCCAGCGGCAGCTCCCGGCGGCGGGTCAGCTGCCGCCAGCGGTCGATCGCGAGGTTGCGGGCGGTCACGATGAGAAAGCCGCGCAGCGTCTCGGCCCGCAGCGCGCCGGCGCTGCGCCACGCCCGCACCAGCACATCGGCCGCAACCTCCTCGGCGTCCTGCGGGTACCGCTCCAGCACCCGGCGCACCACCGTGAAAATCAGCCCGCCGTACCGCTTCGCCAGCGCATCAAGCCCCTCGCCGGGCCTCTCCTGCAAAAGCCGGATCAGCTTTACATCCTCCATCCGCGCTCCCTCCTTTTTTCCCATCTCACCCTGTGGTACGCCCCAGAGGGCGAAAACCGTACGTCTTTTGCGGCAAAAAGGCGGCAAAAAAGCAAATTTTATTCCTCCCCTGCATCATACCACGAAGCGCCGCGTGCCGGCACCCTTTTGCCCTGCGCCGAGAGGGCGGTTTTCTCAGGCTATGCGGGTTTTAACTGCAGTTGTGGCGGATGAAGTGCGAAAAAGCAGCGGGTTCCCTGAGCTATGTGGTTTTTAAGGCGGAGCGTCTTTTGCTCTGCGCGAGGGACAGGGCGCGCCCTTCGCTCCCCGGCGGTTCCGTTTTTGCCTGCCCCCCCTTCCGGCCGCACGGGCCTGCTGCTCCGCCCCGCCTCTGTGGGGCGGCCTTTGCGCGCGACGCACGCAAAATGGGGGAAAGGAGAGGACGTTCTTTTATGCCAATTGGAATCGGCCTTTGCGCCCGCCGCACGCAAAACGGGGGCCGGTCGGCAGTTTCCCGCCGCCCGGCCCCATCTCTCTTTCGCTTTAAAGCGCGCTCAGGAGGTCAAAAATTCCAGCTCGCCCACGCTCAGCTCCTGCTGCAGCGCCTTGTTGATCGCGAGGCTCAGCACCCCCGCCGCACGGGTGATGAGGTAATCGATCTCCTTCGGGGTGACCACCAGCCGGTGGCGGCTCTTGCACAGCTCGCCGGCGTCCATCACGGTGGGCACCCCCATGCTGATGGTCGGCACCCCCAGCAGGTCGGCGTCGATCCGGCTGCGCTCCTCCCCGCCGGGGCACAGGCCGGTGTCGGTGATCTGGACGGTGCAGCCCAGATGCTCCGGCGTGGAGGTGAATAGGCTGTCGACACAGAGCACCGCCGCCGGGCGGATGCCCCGCACAACACTGCGGATGGTCTGCCCCGCCGACAGGCCGGTCTTGCCCTCGATGCCGGGGCAGAAGGCCGAGACCCCGCGCAGCCGCAGCAGCTCCCGCTCGTCCCGCTCGATCGGGATGTGCCGGGTGACGAGGATCCGCCCGCAGACCGCCGGCCCCAGCGCGTCGGCGGTGATCCTGTCGTTGCCCAGCCCCACCACAAGGATCTCCCCGCGCGGGGGCAGAAAGTTTTTGATCTCATGGGCCAGCGCGCCGACATACCGCTCGCTGCGGCCGTCGATGTAGGCGAAGTTCGGCATATCGATGGTGGAGTATCTCCCCCGCCGCCGGGCCAGTCCATCCCGGGTGATCTCGACCCGGGTGATCGAGACATCCCCCACATACCGCGTCTCAAACCGCACCCCGGGGGGGATCGTCCCCTTTTTCTCGGCCCAGACCTCGGCCGCTATATCGGTATAAACTGCCATTTTTCTTCCCTCTTTCCCCCGCACCGGGGCGGAATCCGCCGCTTTGGGGTAAATTTTTTCAGGTTTTTTAAAAAAGCTTTCGTTTTTTTGAAAAAAGACCTTGTATTGCGCCGCTGAAATGTGGTAAGATAAAGAGCACTGTTATGGTTAATAAAGGAGGTGGTATTATGCCCAACATTAAATCCCAGAAGGACCGTGTTCGTCAGGCTGCCAAGGAGGCCGCCCACAACAAGGCCATCAAGACCAACCTGAAAACAGTTGTCAAGAAGGCAGAGGCCGCCGTTTCCTCTGGCGCTGCCGACGCGGAGAGCGCTACCCGCGCCGCCGTTTCCGCCATTGACAAGGCCGCCAGCAAGGGCGTTCTGCACAAGAACACCGCTGCCCGCCGCGTTTCCAAGGTCATGCGCGCGAAGAAGGCCTAATCGCCGAGACAAAACCAAAAAGAGCTGCCGCATTGCGGCGGCTCTTTTTTTGTCCCGCTTTTGCCGGTGCGCCCGCACAGATTCCCCTCTCTTTCCGGCAAAGCGGCGGCATCCGCCCCGCCGGCGGGCAGGCCCGCCCCCCTGCAAGCAGAGGACCCGCCCGCCGCCCATGGGGCGACCCAACCTGAAAATGCTTGTCCCGTGATGCAGTATGAACCCGCCCGCCGCCCATGGCCCGCCCTCATCCGCCGCGTTTTCCGCCTCTCAGCACTGGTCCTTGCTTCGAGCGGCCAGCGAGGCGGCCACCCCGCAGACAAGGCTCGCCGCGATGCCGCCCGCCGCGGCGGAAAAGCCGCCGGTCAGCGCGCCCAGCAGGCCGTGCCGCTCGACCGCCGCGACCACCCCCTGCGCCAGCAGATGCCCAAAACCGAGCAGCGGCACCGTGGCCCCCGCGCCGGCAAACTCGGCCAGCGGCCGATACCACCCCAGCGCCGACAGCGCCACCCCGCTGACCACAAACAGCACCAGGATCCGCGCCGGGGTCAGCGCGGTCAGGTCGATGAGCAGCTGCCCGATCACGCACAGCGCCCCGCCGACGACAAATGCCCAAAAATAATGCAAAACGCCCTCCGCCTTTCTGTTGATACTCACTCACGCGTTCTCAATCGCCACCAGATGGGCGATGCCGGGGATGCTCTCCTTCTGCAGCGCGGTGGTGGGGCTCATCAGCGCGCCGGTGGCGACAAACAGCACCCGCTGCAGCGCGCCCGCCTTGAGCTGGGGCAGGATATGGCTGCAGAGCACCGCGGCGCTGCAGCCCGCGCCCGAGCCGCCGGCCCCCACCTGTTGACGGCCCCGGTCATAGAGCAGCAGCCCGCAGTCCTCGTGGATCTTTTCCAGCCGCAGCCCCTCCCGCTCGCACAGCTGCATCGCCAGCGCGCTGCCCACCGCGCCGAGGTCGCCGGTATAGATCCGGTCAAACTCCTCCGGGTCGCGGCCGCTGTCCCGGAAATAGGCCAGCAGCGTTGAGGCAGCGGCGGGCGCCATCGCCGCGCCCATGTTGTTGGTGTCCTTGATGCCGAGATCCGTCACCCGGCCAAAGGTGACCGCCCGCAGATACGGCCCCGCGCCGTCGGCGCTGAGCACCACCCCGCCGGCGGCGGTGGCGGTCCACTGGCTGGTGGGGGTGCGCTTGCCGCCGTACTCCAGCGGAAAGCGGAACTGCCGCTCCGCCGCGCAGAAATGGCTCGAGGTCAGCGCCATCGCCCGCCGGGCCAGCCCGCCGGCGACAAAGCAGGCGGCCAGCGCCAGCCCCTCGGCCATCGTCGCGCAGGCGCTGTACAGCCCCACAAAGGGGATGCCCAGCCCCCGCATCGTGTAGTTGCTGGCGGTGCACTGGTTTTCGAGATCCCCGCCAAAGAGCAGGTCCACCCCCGCGGCATCGATGCCGCACCGGCGCAGCGCCAGCTCGGCGCAGAGGGTCTGCATCCTGCTCTCGGACTGCTCCCACGTCTTTTCCCCAAAGGTGGTGTCGGTCTCCAGCAGGTCAAAGCCCTCGGCGAGCGGGCCTTCCGCCTCCCGCTTGCCCCCCACCGAGGCGTAGCCCATCACCGAGGCGGGCCGCTCAAAAAAGAGGGTGTCCCCCATCCTTGTCTGCATCCTGTCAGCCCCCCATCATCGGGCGCAGGAAGTAGTAAACCACGCCCCAGACCACGCTGGCCATCATCCCCCAGACGATGACCGGCCCCGCAATGACAAACATCTTGGCCCCCACACCGGTGACCAGCCCCTCGACCCGGTACTCGATTGCCGGCGAGACCACCGCATTGGCAAAACCGGTGATCGGCACCAGCGTGCCGGCCCCGGCGCGGGAGGCGAGCTTTTGATACCATCCCAGCGCGGTCAACACCGCCGAGAGGGCCACCAGCGTGATGCTGGTAAGCGCCGACGCGTCGGTGAGGATAAAGCCCGCCCGGCCGTACGCCGTGCGCAGCACCTCGCCCAGCAGGCAGATCGCCCCGCCCACAAAAAAGGCCCACAGGCAGTCCTTCGCCACCGGGGAGGGCGGGCTTGCTTGCCGGTTCATCCGGTCATATTCCTGTTTGGAGAGTTTCATTTCGGTGCGCCGCCTTTCGCTTTCTATCGCTTTTGACGGCAGTATTTCCCGCCGGGGGCAAAATATGTATTCTTTTCCGTTATCTGAAAATTGTGGTTGTGCTTGCGGGCTGCGTCTGGTATAATATTTTATTGTTTGTGATGCGATTTTCGCGTCTTTTCCCGCCCGCCGCCGCACCCGCGCGCGGCGCGGCTGTTTCATTTCTTATGGGAGGCTACTGTCATGCCGTCAAAGGTTGTTGTGGGCGTCCAGTGGGGCGACGAAGGCAAGGGCAAGATCATCGACATTCTCGCGCAGGAGGCACAGGTTGTCGTCCGCGCACAGGGGGGCAACAATGCGGGCCACACCGTCGAGCAGGGGGGCGAGGTGTACAAGCTGCGCACCGTCCCCTCGGGCATCCTCTACCCGGATACCCTGTGCCTTGTGGGCAACGGCGTCGTGGTCAACCCCGAAAGCCTGCTGGCCGAGATGGACGGGCTGGAGGCCCGCGGCATCAGCTGCGCCAACCTCTGGATCGACCCGCGCGCCCATGTCATCATGCCCTGGCACCCGCTGATCGACGCCCTGTCGGAGGACGCGCGGGATGAGGCGCACCGCATCGGCACCACCCGCAACGGCATCGGCCCCTGCTATATGGACAAGGCCGAGCGCAGCGGGCTGCGGATCTGGGATCTCGTGCACGAGGAGGTCTTCCGCAAAAAGGCGCGGTTTGCCGGCGAGGAGAAAAACCGCCTCATCACCAAGCTGTACGGCGCTGCGCCGATGGATCTCGACGAGATCATCGAAAAGTATGTCGGCTACGGCAAGCGGCTGGCCAGCCATGTCGCCGATGTGTCGGTGCTGGTCTACAACAGCTACAAAGAGGGCAAAAAGATCCTGTTTGAGGGCGCGCAGGGCACCCTGCTCGATCTGGACATGGGCACCTATCCGTTTGTCACCAGCAGCCACCCGGTGGCCGGCGGCTTCGCCATTGGGGCGGGGATCGGCCCGCGGATGATCGACGAGGTCATCGGCGTCGCCAAGGCCTACACCACCCGTGTGGGGGGGGGCCCCTTCCCCACCGAGCTGTTCGACGAGGTCGGCCAGCTGATCCGGGACAAGGGCCACGAGTACGGCACCGTCACCGGCCGCCCCCGCCGCACCGGCTGGTTCGACGCGGTGATCCTGCGGTACGCCGTGCGGGTCAACGGCCTGACCCAGCTGGCCATCAACAAGCTGGACACCCTCGCCGGTGTGGGCGACCTCAAGGTCTGCACCGCCTACAAGCTGCCCGACGGCACCCGGCTGACCGAGTATCCCGAGTCGCTGGAGGTCCTCGCCGACTGCAAGCCGGTGTATGAGACCATCCCCGGCTTCAACGAGGACATCTCGGGCTGCCGCAGCTTTGACGAGCTGCCCGAGAGCTGCCGGCGGTATATCGCCGAGCTGGAGCGGCTGTGCGAGTGCCGGATCACGATGGTCGGCGTCGGCCCCGCCCGGGAGCAGAACCTGATGCGCGGCTGATGCGCCGCGGCGGGATGCTTCTCACGCCCCGCCCGCGCGGATTTTCGATCCCTTGGGATTCCACAAAAGCCTTTCACCCCCTGCGGGGCGGGAGGCTTTTGTTTTTTTCTCCGCCGCGGTATAATGGGGCTAAGCAGAACGGCAAAAACACAAAAAAGGAGCGATCGGAATGGCACATCTCACCTATCAGGGGCACGGTAGCCTGCGGTTCACCTCGGACAGCGGCATGGTATTGTATCTTGATCCCTTTGCCGGAGAGGGGTATGACCTGCCCGCCGACCTGATCCTTGTCACCCACGACCACCACGACCACAACCGGGTGGATCTGGTGACCCAAAAGCCCGGCTGCGAGGTCATCACCTTCCGGCAGGCGCTCGCCGGCGGGGAATACCACAGCTTTGTGCGGGGGGATTTTTCAATCCGCGCGGTGCCCGCGGCGAACAAGAACCATGACCCCGCCTGCTGCGTCGGCTTTGTGATCGAGGTGGACGGCAAAAAGGTCTATGCCGCCGGCGACACCTCCACCACACAGGCGATGCCCGGCTTTGCCGCACTGGGGCTGGACTGGGCACTGCTGCCGATTGACGGGGTGTACAACATGGATCCCGAGGAGGCCTCCCAAGCTGCGGCGCTGATCGGCGCTGTGCACAGCGTGCCGATCCACATGAAGCCGGGCGCGCTGTTTGACGAGGAGATGGCCGCGCGGTTCTCTGCGCCGGGCAAGGTCGTGCTGCGCCCGGGCGAGACGGCGGCGCTGTAATCCGCCGTTTGGCGCCCTCGAAAGGGCGCGATCCCCGCGGGCAGGCGGCGTTGCCGCCTGCCCGCTATTTTCCCCAACAGAGAGAGGGTTGTTTTTATGAAGCGTCTGATCTGTTTGCTGCTGGCCGCCGCGTTGGCGCTGTGCGCCCCCGCCGCGCTGGCGGCGTCCCCGCTGTCACAGCAGCAGCTGGACGAGATGGAGGCCGCCGGCGCGGCCGATCCGCTGGCGGTCGATTTTGACGCGCTGCTCGAGGGGCTGTCCGGCATGGCGGCACAGCTGCCCGACGCCGCCGCAAGGCAGTCCGACCCCGATACGGCCGCCGCATTCGACGCGCTGGCCGACCGGGCACAGCTGCTCTGCTTTTCCGCCGCCGACACGCTGGAGCAGCGATACACCACCGCGTATGACCTGAGCCGCTACCTCGATCTGACCGCCCTCACCATCTCCCGCTGCTTCTGGCAGCTGGCAAAGCTGGACGAGGCGGCGCAGAATACCAGCGCCTACAAGAGCCATCTCACCGCGGCCGGCCGGCTGTACTACGACTGCGCCGTCCAATACGGGGCCGAGAACGGCTTTCTCTTCGAGGTGACGCCGGAGGATATCGACTTTCTGATGGCCTATTTTGCCTACTCCGGCCAGACGGGCGGGGACGGGCGCGAGCTGCTCAATGAACTGCTCGCCTATGATGCCGCTCTGGAGGAGCATCCGCTCAATGATTACTACCTCGCCCATGAGGAGGAGATCAACCGTCTGCTGGCAGACACCGGCGCCGCCCTCGCCGACTACCCCGAGCGGGGGCTCTACTCGATCGACGGCAGCCCGCTGGAGATCGGGGAGGTTGTCTTTGACGGCGATCTGCCCTATGTCGAGATCCGTTCCTTCCTCGGCCGGCTGGGCGGCAGGGACCTGACCGACTACGCCGCGAACGACAATGGCCGCACCGCCCACTGGCAGCTCTACGGGGACGACATCCGGCTCAGTGAGGAGGAGGTCCTGCTCAACGGCGAGCCGGTCGCGCTGGCCGGCGACCCGTTCTGGGCCGGCGGGCAGCTCTATCTGACGCTGGACGACGCCGCCTACCTCACCTGCGCCGACTACCCGACACTGGAGACGCTGTCCTATTATCCGTCGCTCTATGCGGAGGAGACGGTCACCGGGGAGGTCTACCTGATCCGGCCCTACCTCGGGGAGGAACCACCCACCGAGGCCGAGCTTGGGCTGTTGGAGGGGATCGGCGCGCCGATCAACCTGCAGAACCTGCTGTGGTACCGCGGGCTGGACCGCTCGCAGGCCGCCGCCCTCGCGCCCGAGCTGCTGGACGGGGTGTCCGGCCTTGCGCGCGGCATGGAAAACAGCATCTACGCACAGGACCTGCTCTCGAGCAGCTGGGACATCCTGAGCACCGAGGACCTGCTGGGCAGCTATAACTGGCTGCTGGAAGAGGGGCATCGCTATGACTTTCGCAATGTGGTCTCCTCCGGCGGCGCGCCCGACTGGTTCCTGCGCAAATGGGGGGACGTGCTGGATGAAAACAGCTTTTTGGCATGGGACCTCGCCCGGGCGGTGCAGATCTGCCAGTGGGGCTGCTGCGCGGGCTATCTCTCCCCGTCGACGGCGGCCGAGCTTGAGCTGAAGGCCGCCCAGCTGCTGCAGGACGCCTTCGGCTCCTGGCAGGCATTTGCCGATGACTACCAGATGGGATATGACGCCTTCCTCGCGGCGGATGCCGGGGACGACAGCTACACCGCGCTGCGGCAGGAGATCATCGGCCAGATCTATACCGAGGGCGGCTATCTCGGCTCATCCGCGTGGGAGACCGGCGCCGCTGCCGCCCCGTCCGGCGCACAGGGGGCGCTTTCCCCCGCCGGCGCCCTGCCGGCGATCCTGCTGCTGCCCGCCCTCTGGCTGCTGCTGGAGCTGCTGGCCGGCGGCATCACCCTCGCCGTCGTCCTCTGCCGCAACCGCAGGCGGCGGCGCGCCGCCGTCTCGGTCGACCCGTGGGAGCTGCCATGATGAAGGTTGTACTCTGTCAGGTCAACAGCCAATACATCCACTCCGCCCTCGCCCCGTGGTCCCTCGCCGCGGCGGCGCGGGAGCGGTGCGCGCAGCCCCATCTGCTGCGGGTGGAGGACGCGAACATCAACCAGCCGCCCGAGGAGGTCGCGCAGCGGCTGTGTGACGGCGCGCCCGCGCTGGTCGGCCTGTGCTGCTATATCTGGAACGCCGCCTACCTGCGCCGGCTGCTGCCGCTGCTGCGCCGGCTGCTGCCGGGGGCTGTGTTGGTCGCGGGCGGCCCGCAGGCGAGCTTTGACTGCGCGGATTTTTGGGAGAAGAACCCCGAGTTCGACTATCTGCTCGCCGGGGAGGGGGAGATCTCCTTCCCGCTGCTGCTCGACGCGCTGGACGGCGCGGGGGATCTGCAGGCGGTGCCCGGCCTCGTGCTGCGGCGGGAGGGCCGTATCCGCCAAAACCCGCCGCCCCCGCCGGTGCAGCGGCTGCCCGACCCCTATACCGAGGACTACTTCGCCGCGCTGGGCGGGCGGATTGCCTATCTTGAGACCAGCCGCGGCTGCCCGTTCCACTGCGCGTTCTGCCTCTCCGGGCGGGAGGACCGGCTGCGGCTGTTCCCGCTCGAGGAGATGCTGGCGCGGGCGCTGCGGCTCGCCCGCGCGGGCTGCCGCACCATCAAATTCGTCGACCGCACCTTCAACGCCGACCGCCGGCGGGCGGATGCGGTTTGGCGCTTCCTCATCGAGCGGCGGCGCGCGGGGGAGATCCCGGAGGGGGTCTGCTTTCACTTTGAGGTCGGGGCCGACCTGTTTGACGAGGAGAATCTCGCGCTGCTCTCGGGAGCGCCGGCGGGGCTGTTCCAGTTTGAGGCGGGGCTGCAGAGCTTTCACCCCGAAACCCTCGCGGCGGTGGCCCGCGCCGCGGACAATGACCGGCTGTGTGCCAACCTGCTCGCGCTGCGGCAGCGCGGCAACATCCACCTGCACATCGACCTGATCGCGGGGCTGCCCTTTGAGGATGCCGCGGCCTTTGCCGCCGGGTTTGACCGCGCCCTTGCACTGCGGCCCCATCAGCTGCAGCTGGGCTTTCTCAAGCTGCTGCGGGGCAGCCCGCTGTGGGAGCAGGCCGCGGCGCTGGGGCTGCAGTTTGATCCCGCGCCCCCCTATGCCGTCACCGCCACCCGCTGGCTCTCCGCCGGCGATCTCGCCCGGCTGCGGGACGCCGAATGGGCGCTCGACCGGCTGCACAACAGCGGGCGGTATCCCCGCACGCTGGCCGAGCTGCTCGACCGCTGGCAGGGCGGGGCACTGGCCTTTTTCGCGGCGTTTCGCGGCTACTGCCGGGCGATGGGCACAGGGGAGTATCCCCCGCAGGACCTGATCGCGCAGCAGCTGCTGCGCTTCGGCCTTGCGCTGGCAGGGATGAACCCCGCCCGGCTGCGGGATCTCCTCTGCATGGCCCTGCTCGCCGGCCGCCGCGGCGGCCGGCTGCCGGACTTTCTTCGGCGGGAGGATCCCGATTTCGGCCGTATCGCCCCGCTGCTGCGCAGCGGCAGGGCGCAGCGGGCGGTGGAGGGCCTTGCGGACCCCAAGGGGCAGTTCTCCCGCGGGCAGCTGCGCTTTTGCCTGCTGTACAGCGGGTTGGGATGCTGCGGCGGGGGCAAGACGCTGCTCTTTGCCGACCACCGCCGCGCCGACCCGGTCAGCGGACAGTTCCCGCTGATATCGCTGCCGCTCGAGGCGTTTTTCGCCCGCTGCGAGGGGAACTGAAGGGCGGCGGGCCGCAGCGGCTGTATCTGAGGGGGCTTTTTCCCTATTTTCTCTCTGCGCGGCCGCCTTTGCCCCCGCTCTTTTTCGCCCCCTTCATCCGCACACCGCAAATGGCCTTTGGCCCAAATGGCCGGGGCCATTTGTTCTCTATCCTATGTCGTCCCTGCGCAAAAAGGGGGGTCGCTGGCAAACCGCTTGCTGCGAGCGGCTCCCGCCCCGCGCCGCGTGGGAAGTTTTCCACATCTCGCGCCGCGCGCTGTTTAAAATTTTTTCTCGCCCAAAGGGGACGCCCACCCTTTTTGGGCCTTGGCCGGTTTCGCTTCCCTCTTGTTATCCCGCGGCGCCCCGCCCAGCTGGCAGCCGACCACCCCCGCGAGCACCAGCGCCGCGCCGGCCAGCGCAAACCGGCCCGGCCGCTCGCCAAAGGCCAGCGCAACCCACAGCGGGTTGAGGATCGGCTCGACGGCGCACAGCAGGTTTGCGGTCACCGGACCCACCGCCGCGAGCGCGCGGGCGAGCAGCAAAAAGCCCGCCCCGATCTGGAAGACCCCGAGCAGCGCCGCCGCGGCCACCGCCCGTGGCGGGAACTGCGTCTCCGCCGCCAAAAAGGGCAGCCCCAGCACCGCGCCCGCAAGCTGGGCGAAAAAGAAGGAGGAGACCCCATCCGCCCCCGCCGGCAGCCCCGAGAGGAAGACCCCGGCATAGCACAGCCCGCTGGCAAGCCCCATCAAGCTGCCCAGCCGGGAGCCGGCCGTCAGCCGGTCGCAGAAAAAGAGCGCCGTCCCGGCAAAGACCAGCAGACAGGCGGCGACCTCCTGCCCACGGGGACGGCGGCCATAAAAGAGCCGGAGCAGCAAAACCACAAACAGCGGCGAGGTATACTGCAGCAGGATGGCATTTGCCGCGGTGGTCAGCTTCGCGGCAAAGACATAGAGGATGTTGGTCAAGCAGAGGGCCAGCGCGCCGGTCAGCACCGCCGCATTCCACCGCAGCCGCCTTCCGGCGCGCAGCATCCACAGACCGATCACCAGCGCCCCCACCGCGCCCCGCGCCCCGTTGATTGCAAGCGGCGACCAGGGGATCGCCTTGACACAGACCCCGCTGATGCTGAACAGCACCGCCGCGGCAAGCGCCTGCAAACGCCCCCGCCGGGCGGATGCCGGCCGGTCCCTTTGGGCATTCAACGCCCCCGCGCTTTGACGCATCCCGCACGCCCCCCTCCCGCGGCCCGGCTTGTCAAACCGGCCCCGCGGCCGTATAATCTATTTATTATTCAAAACCTATGTGGCCCCGGCGCCCGTTAGAAGCCGGGGCGGCGGGTTTGCCCGCCGGAAGGGAGTCCAGTATGAACAAAAGCCGCATCCTCGCACCCGCGCGCATCCTGCTGCCGGGCGAAGGGACCGATCTCTCCCGCTGGGCGGTGCTCGCCTGCGACCAGTTCACCTCCCAGCCGGAGTACTGGCAGCAGGCGCGGGCGTTTGTGGGCGGCGCGCCCAGCTGCCTCGACCTGATTCTGCCGGAGGTCTATCTCGACCGGCCGGATGTCCCGCAGCGGATTGCGGCGATCCATCAGGCGATGCGCATCGCGCTGGAAGGCGTCCTGACCCGTGCCGTCGACGGCTTTGTCTATCTGCGCCGCACCACCGACAGCGGGGTGCGGGAGGGTCTGGTCGCGGCGGTGGACCTTGAGCAGTACAGCTATGCGCCGGGCGAGCGGCCGCTGATCCGCCCGACCGAGCGGACGGTGACCGAGCGGATCCCGCCCCGGCTGGAGGTGCGCCGGGGCGCGCCGCTGGAGTGCCCCCACATCCTGATGCTGGCCGATGACCCCGAGAACACCCTGCTTGGCCCGCTCGCCGCGGCGGCAGACCGCACCGCGCCGCTGTACGACACCCCGCTGATGCTGGGCGGCGGCCGGGTCGCCGGCTGGGCGGTGACCGACCCGGCGCTGGTTGCAGGGGTTCTGCGGGCGGCGGATGCCCTTGCCGCCCGTCCCGGGCCGAACGGCCTACCCCCCATCGCCCTCGCGGTGGGGGACGGCAACCACTCTCTCGCGACCGCAAAGGCGTGGTGGGAGGAGGTCAAGGCCACCCTCTCCCCCGCCGAGGCCGAGGGGCATCCCGCCCGGTACTGCCTTGTCGAGATCGAGAACATCCACGCCCCCGCGATCCAATTTGAGCCGATCCACCGGGCGGTGTTCGGCACAACCGCCGACGCGCTGCGGGAGGGGATGTCCCGCTTTTTTGCCGCGCAGGGCGCGGTGTTTTGCTGCGGCGCCGCGGCAAAAGAGGGCGCCCCCGCGCAGCGCTTTACCCTCCTCTCGAAGGAGGGACGGCTGCCCTGTTCGGTCACAGGCTCCCCCTCGCCGCTCTGCGTCGGCAGCATCGAGGCCTTCCTCGCGGACTGGCTGCCCGGCTGCCCCGGCGCGCGGGTGGACTATATCCACGGGGAGGCGTCGCTCGCTGCCCTCACCGCGCAGGGCGCGGTGGGGCTGCTGCTGCCCCCGTTTGAGAAGGCGGACCTGCTGCGCGGGGTCCATCTGGGCGGCGTGCTGCCGAAAAAGACCTTCAGCATGGGCCACGCCGAGGAAAAGCGCTATTATCTCGAGTGCCGTGCAATCCGCTGACCCGCGCCGCGGGTCGCCCTTGCGCGGCAGCTCCCCCTGCAGCCTTGTGCCCGACCTGCGGTTATGGTAAAATGGCAGGAGTGAGTTTCTTTTCTAAGGGATTCTATCGCCAAAACTTCTTCTAAAGGGGCGTAACCATCTTGAATGAATTTGAACGCCGCCGCACCCGCGGCTCTCACAAATCGGCCAAACCGGCCGCACCGGACGGGCATACCCCGCCGGCCCACACCTCGGAGAAGCAGGCCTTCCATGCCGGCGCGTCCCATCCGCAGCCCCGGCGCAGCGGCGCGCCAAACGGACTTGCCCGCTTTTTGAAGAGCCGCCGCGGGCGTCTTGTGCTGCTGGCCGCCGGCGCGGTGCTGGCCCTTGCGGTCGTCGTGCTGCTGGCCGCGCTGCTGCTCGGCGGCGGCAAGGCGCCCGGCGAGAGCGGCATCCCCTCCGATATCTCCCGGTCGGAGAACTCCACCGACCTCGCCTACGACAAGGACGCCGACAAGATCGATGAGAGCAAATACAACGAGACCGTCCTGCCTGAGAGTGAGGACGCCGGGCAGGAGTATATCGACGAGACCCTCTTCATCGGGGATTCCAACACCTACCGGATGATTGCCTACGGCTTCACCTCGCTGGAAAACGATATCGGGGTGGTCTCGATGGGGATCCAGATGGTGACCACAAAGCCCTGCGTCTATTTCAAGGGCTATTCCGAGCCGGTCACCATCCCCGAGGCGGTCAAGATCATGCAGCCGCGCCGGATTGTCATCACCTTCGGCACCAATAACACCATCGGCTGGTCGACCGACACCTTTATCGACAGCTACCGCACCGCCCTCGAGGCGATCCATGACGCCTACCCCTACGCCGATATCATCATCAACTCGATCCCCCCGGTGCATCAGTACCGGGACAATCCCAACATCACGATGCAGACCATCGACAAGTTCAACCTCGCCTTAGTCGAGCTTGCCGAGGAGATGGGCTTTAAGTTCCTCAACACCGCCGAGGTGCTCAAGGATGAGAAAACCGGCTTTGCCCAGTGGGAGTACACCATCAGCGACGGCATCCATCTGAAAAAGGACGCCTTTGAGGCGATGTTCGAGTATATCCGCACCCACAGCTATATCACCGAGGACGAGCGCCCGATGCCGCTCAAGGCGGTCCCGGAGCGCAAGGAGACCCCGCCCGACCTAATCACCAGCGACCCGCTGTCGGTCCACACCGAAAAGCCGGTCTCCACCGCACCCGCAACGGTGCCAGTCCTGTTTGAGGTCAGCGATAAAAAGGCCGGGTATATCGACGGCAATGTCGAGCAGTCGGTTGCGCCCGGCGGGCTTTGTGTCGAGGTGACTGCCCGCGCAAATGAGGGCTATGAGTTTGTCAAATGGGAGATCTCTTCCGGCAGCATCAGCTATCCGGAGGAGCCAAAGCTCGCCTTTACCGTGCCGGCGGACGCCACAGGGGAAATCCGGCTGACGGCGGTCTTCCGCGCCAAGGCAACCCCCACGCCGACACCGACCCCAACCCCGACACCCACGCCGACACCGACACCCACGCCGACGCCGAGCACAACGCCGACCCCGACGCCGACGCCGACCCCGACGCCGAGCACAACGCCGACCCCCACGCCGACACCGACACCGTCGCCTGATTCGTCTTCTTCGTCTTCTTCCTCTTCTTCCTCCTCCACATCGACGTCCGGCGCAACGACCTCCTCGTCCGGGCAGACGGTGGCAAGCGGTTCGGGGCAGGCGGCAGCCGCATAAACGCTGTTTTTCCGCGGCCGCACCGCCGCCCCATCCGCGCCATTCGGCCGGCATCGCCTTTTTAAGTCCCTACCCCACGGGTCCCTATCTGTCCCCGCTCCCACAGCGGGAACGGCGGTAAATTTTCAGAGCACGGCAAAAGGCGGGAGACTCCCCAAAAGGGAATCTCCCGCCTTTGTGATCCGCCCGCAGCGCTCTTATGCGCTGCGGGATTTTCTTTTTTAACAGGCCCTCAGCCCTCCGCCTTTTTCTGGCCCGGCGCGCGGTAGAGGAAGGCAAAGACCAAGAAGCCGACCAGCAGCATCGCCACGATGGAGAAATGCGCCTGCGTGTAATAGCCCGCATCCGCCATCGCGCCGATCCCGGCGCTGTACATCACGTTGCCCAGCGCGCCGAACACCCCGGTGAAGGCCGACGCAGTGGCGCTGTACTCGGGGAATTCCTGACAGGAGAGCACAAACCGCGCGGTGTAGTTCGCGCCGCTGATGACCCCGAACAAGAACATCCCGCCCAGCCAGAGCATCGGCTGCTGGACCACCAGCATCACGGCGAACAGCACGGCGCTAATCAGGCAGGACCATTTGGCATAGGTCTCGGTCCGCATCCTGCCGGACAGCGCGGCGAGGCCGGTACGGCTAATCAGCATACCGAAGGAATACGCCGTCATGACATTGGCGCAGAAGTTGGTGGTGTAGACCGCCGGGTTGGTCCAGTCCAGATAGGTGGGCAGCCAGACAATCAGATAGGTTGTGCTGGCAAAGGACAGGCTGACAATGGACAGCCACCACAAATTTTTGCTGCGAAGGATCTTGCCGTAGGGGATCGCGCGGGCCGCATTGGGGTCTGCGCTCTCCACCGCGGAGGCCGGCTTGCCGACCATCTTGGTGAGCAGGAAGTACAGCACCCCGGCAGCGAGCAGCGCGGCGCCGCTGGTCAAAAAGCTGAGGTTCCAGCCGCCGACCGAGTAGCTCCAGGAGGCGAACTTCGGGCCGATCATATTGCCGACCGCATACAGGGTGTGCAGGATCGAGACAAACCGGGCGCGCCGCTCACCGTAAAGGTCGGAGACGTAGGTCGCGCAGAGGTTGTCCAGCAGGCCGCCGGAAAAGCCGATGACCAGCTGGATCAGCAGCAGGATGCCGAATGCCGGCGCAAAGCCGAACAGCAGCAGCGCCGCGCCGAAGCTAAGCCCCATCACCAGCAGCAGCCGGCTCTTGTCCAGCCGGTCAACCACCAGCAGCGCGAAGATCATCGAGGCGGTGTTGCCGCCCTCCTTGGCAATGTTGATGGTGGAGGCGGCGGACAGCGACAGGTTATAGTATTCGATGATCCGCGGCATCAGGGTGCCGAGGATCCCGGATGAGAGCGCATACCCCGCCATGAAAACAAAGGTAAAAATGGTTGCGATCAGCAGCTTCCTCTTCTGATCTGCGGCATTCTGATTCACACCGAGTCCTCCTTTTCTTTTTCGAAAAACAGGCGGTTTTCCGCCGCCCGCGGCCTGCCGGCGCACCGTCCGGCCCGGTAACTGGAACCATTATATCCTTGACCGGAGGACAAAGATATGAGATTTCTCATGTTTTGAGGGGAAGACGCAAAAATTTTTTGCCTTTTTGTGAAAAACTTTTTCGCCGATGCCCATTTCCTTCCCGCCTGTTCTCCCCGCACAGCAAAAAGCGCCCCGGCGGCAATTTTTCCCTCTGCCGCCGGGGCACTTTTTTGAGGCCGGCGGCGCGCCCTGTCGCCCGCGCGCCGGCCCCGATTTATGAAATTCTGTTTGCAAATCAAGGACATCTGCCGCGCAGCGGCATCCCCTCTCAGACGCTCAGGCTTGCAGTCTCACCCAGCAGCGCCTTATTGCGCTCCAGCACCGGGCGCACCACCTCGGCGAGGAACTCCTCCACCTGCGCGGGTGCGCGGCCGATAAAGTCCTCGGGGCACAGCAGCTCCTGCACCTCCGCCTCGGTCAGCCCGAAGGCGGGGTCTGCGAGCACCCGCTCGATGAGGTCGTTTTTGCCGCCCTCCTCCTTGACCACCTTGCCGGCGGCAATCGAGTGCTGGCGCAGCCGCTCGTGCAGCTCCTGCCGGTCGCCGCCCTTTTTGACCGCCTGCATCATGATGTTCTCGGTCGCCATAAACGGCAGCTCGCCGAGCACCCGGGCACGGACCACCTTGGGGTAGACAACCAGCCCGTCGCAGACGTTGAGCAGGATGTTCAAAATCGCGTCGGCGGCGAGGAAGCCCTCGGCCATCGCGATCCGCTTGTTGGCCGAATCGTCCAGCGTCCGCTCAAACCACTGGGTGCCGGCGGTAAAGGCGGGGTTCAGCACGTCGACCATCAGATACCGCGCCAGCGCACAGATCCGCTCGCACCGCATCGGGTTGCGCTTGTAGGGCATCGCCGAGGAGCCGATCTGATGCGCCTCAAACGGCTCCTCCATCTCCTTGAAGTTCTGCAGGATCCGCAGGTCATTGGCGAATTTCATCGCGCTCTGCGCGATGCCGGACAGGACGTTGAGCACCATCGTGTCCACCTTGCGGCTGTAGGTCTGGCCCGAGACCGGCACCACCTTGTCAAAGCCCATCTCGGCGGCAATCTCCCGCTCGACCGCCTTGATCTTGGCGTCATCCCCGTCAAACAGCTCGACAAAGCTGGCCTGCGTGCCGGTGGTTCCCTTGCTGCCCAGCAGCGCCAGCGCGTCGATCCGCCGCTCGACCTCCTCGAGATCCATCATCAGCTCGTTGATCCACAGGGTCGCCCGCTTGCCCACGGTGGTCAGCTGGGCCGGCTGCAGGTGGGTGTAGGCCAGCGCCGGCATCCCGTGGTACTTCTCGGCGAAATCCGCCAGCAGCGCGATGACATTGAGCAGCTTGCGCCGCACGGCGGTCAGCGCCTGCCGCATGATGATGATGTCGGTGTTGTCCCCGACATAGCAGCTGGTCGCGCCCAGATGGATGATCCCCTTCGCCTTGGGGCACTGCACCCCATAGGCGTAGACGTGGCTCATCACGTCGTGGCGCACCTCTTTCTCCCGCGCCTGCGCGACCTCGTAGTTGATCTCCTCCTTGTGGGCCTCCAGCTCGGCGATCTGCTCGTCGGTGATCGGCAGCCCCTGATGCTGCTCTGCCCGCGCCAGCGCGATCCACAGCCGCCGCCAGGTCTTGAATTTGTTGTCCTCCGAGAAGATGTACTGCATCTCCTCGCTGGCATAGCGGGTCTGGAACGGGCTGATATAACGGTCATGTGCCATGGTGGTACCTCCGATTTTTGGCGGGGCGCGCCCCGCAGATTCTAAACTGCTTTTTGTCAGCCGACCCGGTAGATCCGCATCCGGGTGCTGTCATAGACCTTTTCAAACGCGGCAAACTGCTCCTCGCTGCCGTCAAATGCCGGGCAGTAGACGAGATAGCAAATGCCCTTTTCCCTGCACAGCGCGGCAATTTCCGCCGCAGGGGTGCCGGGGTCGAAGAGCTGCTCGATCACCGCAAGGCGGGCCTTGACCTCCTCGGTCGGCACCCCCATATTGCTGACCGCGTACTTGAAGCTCTCCATATAGGACGGAACCCCCGAGAGGCCGCTGTACACATTGCTCAGCCCCTCGGCCGCGGCGCCGGTGTGGATCCGGTTGGTGGCGAACCTCTCGCCCGGCTGTGCGTTGGCGGCAAGCCAGCGCATCCCGGCCTCCTCCTCCGCGGTGAGCAGCTCCTTGCCGTGCAGCTGCTGCTCAGCGGCCGCGGCGCCGGCGGGGTCAATCAGGATCTCTGCCCCCTGCGCCGCCAGTGCGCCGATCATCAAAAGGCCGGTGGCAAGCCCTGCGGCGGCAAGCGCCCCCAGCGCCCCGCCCAAAAGCCGGCGCCCCCAGCGCCGCGCCCCCAGCAGCCAGCCGGTCAGCCGGTCCAGCCGGCTGACCGCCAGCAGGTTGAGGAAGAACAGCCCCGCATAGGCAAAGTACATCTGGCTCATCGAGGCGTGGTCAAACAGGAAGAAGGCGGCAAACCCGCCGACCGCCGCCGCATTCCAGAGCAGCCGGCTCGCGCTCAGCCGCCCCAGCCCGCGCAGGTCGGCGAACACCCCGAAGAGATAGAGCGGGAAGGTCGCCGGCGCCATGCAGAAGGCCTGCAGCAGCATAAAGAGCGGCAGGCAGAGCCGTCCCGCCAACGGGCTTTTGGCCGCAAGCAGCGCGATGATGTTGGAAAAGTAGGACTTGCCGAGGGTGCCCGCCGGGTCAAAGCCCATGCTGCTGGACGCGCCGGCGGAAAAATAGAACAGATACAGCAGCCCGAAGCCGCCCCCCACCGCGGCGGCGAAGAGCAGCATCCTGCCTCTGCCCCGGCAGCCGCGCTGCAGCGCCCGGACAACCAGCGCACAGACGACCGCAATCGCGAGGATGCCGGCCGCCGGGCCCTTGGCAAAGCAGAGCCCCGCAAAGGCGAGCAGCGCCGCGCCCGCCGTCCAGCCGCCGAAGCCCTCCCGGTCCAGCTGCCAAAAAAAGAGGGTGAACAGCGCGAGAAAGACGGTCGCGGTCGTCTGGCCGTTGATGTTGGTCAGGATGTGGCGGATTGCGGTGTTCCAAAACCGGCTCTGCCCGTCCGGCAGCACCTTGTAGAGGCTGGCGCAGCCCAGCAGAAAGGTCGCCGCAAGCAGCGCCCAGCGCTTTGCCGCGCTGCCGCCGAGGATCACCGTCCCGATCTGCCAGAGCAGGTAGAGCGCCAGCGCCAGCAGCAGCGGCGTCTGGTAAAAGGCGACGACATCATAGACCGGCAGCCCGCTTGCCATCGAAAGGCCGGCGGCAAACAGCTCGGTCAGGTAGTGGTAGGTCAGGGTGACCCCAAAAAAACGCAGGTCCTGCGGCGGGAACCCCAAAAGGAAGCTCTCGGCGTTGCCGAGATTCCAGAAAAAGTCCTGATTTGGGCAGATCTGCCCCACCGCCTCGGGGTGGGCGAACTGCACCGCCCCCGCGCTGCTCGCGAGCGCGAGCAGCGCGAAGAAGAGCACCGCGCCGGCCGGCGGCAGCGAAAGACGGAGCCTTCCCTCCCTCCGCCGGCGGCACAGCGCTGCGCCGGCAAGCCCCGCCGCCGAAACTACGGCGAGGGCGCGCAGCACCAGCGCGCTGCCCGCCAGGCTGGCCAGCACCGTGCCCGCCGCGAGGGCGGCAAGGCCGAAGACCACGGCCGCCGGGCCGCGCAGCGGCGCCGGGATCCCGTTGCCCGCGAGCCGGACAGCCAGCAGCCCCGGCCCGGCCACCAGCACCGCCGCAACCGCCCAGCACCAGAGCATCCCCGCCGCGCTGCCGCCCGATGCCGCCGTCAGCGCCAGCACACCGGCCAGCGCCGCCAGCGCAGAGACCCAGCACAGCGGGGCCGCGTCTTTTCTTCTCTTTTCCATCAAATCAATGGTGGAACAGCCGCAGGCCGCAGAAGGCCATCGCAATGCCGTATTTGTCGCAGGTCTCGATCACCTGATCGTCCCGGATGGAGCCGCCGGGCTGGACGATCGCCTCAACGCCGCTGCGGTGCGCCCGCTCGATGTTGTCCCCAAACGGGAAGAAGGCGTCGCTGCCCAGGACGACCCCCTTCACCCCGTCGAGGAAGGCACGCTTTTCCTCCCGCGTCAGCGGCTCGGGGCGGGTGGTGAAGGTCTGCTGCCAGACCTCCTCCCCCAGCACGTCCTCGCAATCCTCGCCGAGGTAGACGTCGATCGCATTGTCCCGGTTGGCGCGGCCCAGATCCTCCCGGAAGGGCAGCGCGAGCACCTTCGGGTGCTGGCGCAGGTGCCACAGGTCCGCCTTGCCGCCGGCCAGACGGGTGCAGTGGATCCGGCTCTGCTGGCCCGCGCCCACCCCGATTGCCTGCCCGTCCTTGACATAGCAGACCGAGTTGGACTGGGTGTATTTGAGGGTGATGAGGGCGACCATCAGGTCCCGCTTTTGCTCCTCGGTGAGAGTCTTGTTGGCGGTGACGACCTTCTCGAGCAGCGCCGGGGTGACCTTGAGGTTGTTGCGCCCCTGCTCAAAGGTGACCCCGAAGACGTCCTTGTGCTCAACCGGCGCCGGCTCATAGGCGGGGTCGATCTTGACGATGTTGTAGTTGCCCTTCTTCTTGGTCTTGAGGATCTCGAGCGCCTCGGGGCTGTAGCCGGGGGCGATGATGCCGTCCGACACCTCCCGCTTGATGATCTTTGCGGTGGCGGCGTCGCACTCGTCCGAGAGGGCGATCCAGTCGCCGAAGCTGGACATCCGGTCGGCGCCGCGTGCACGCGCATAGGCGCAGGCGAGCGGGGTCAGCTCCATCCCCTCGACAAAGTAGATCTTTTTGAGGACATCGGTCAGCGGCAGGCCCAGCGCCGCGCCGGCAGGGCTGACGTGCTTGAAGCTCGCCGCCGCGGGCAGGCCGGCGGCCTCCTTCAGCTCCCGCACCAGCTGCCAGGAGTTGAGCGCGTCAAGGAAGTTGATATACCCCGGCTTGCCGCAGAGCACCTCCAGCGGCAGCTCGCCCTGCTGCATCAGGATCCGGGCGGGCTTCTGGTTCGGGTTGCAGCCGTACTTGAGTTCCAGCTCTTTCATACAAGACAACATCCTTTCTTCAAAATCGGCAAGCCCGCGCCCCGGCATACCGGGACACGGGCGGGCAAAATCCTGTTATTTCAGATCCCGGCGGCGGAAGGTATCCCGCTCCACGGCGCCGGAGCGCTGCTTTTTATACTTGTTGAAGATCCGGGTCTCCGCCTCCCCCTCGCCCAGCGGGATATACCGGACAAAGAGGCTGACCTTGTTGTCCTCGTTGAGGTTCTCCCACAGCGTCGCGGCAAAGGCGTCAATATCCCCCTCGATCCGGATCCGGCGCGGCTCGCCGGCAAAGCTCGGGATGGGGTCGCCGTCCCTCTCATAGGTGTGCAAAAACCGCCCCTCGCCGGGCAGCGGCTTGGGATACTCGTAGAAGAAACGCTCAACCGAATCGGGGTTGCCGTCGTCGCTCTTGATGATCCCCATCCGGTAGCGCATCCGCCCGCCGGTGACCTTCAGGTAGCTGCTGATGCGGGGGGTGAAGTTCGGGCCGTCCGGCTCAAACGACCGCTTGCGCAGCGCCTTGGAAAAGCTCTCCCCGTTCTGCATATAGTCGTAGATGGTGTCGGTCTGGTCCCCATTGGTCACAATGGTGATCTGGTCGCCCAGTACCCGCACCGGCGCATAGATGATGAGGGTCGGGTCGATCATCCGGCTCTCGTCCGCCGCCTCGGTGATGATGCCGCCATCCCGCTCGGTAAAGACCCGGTTGCGGCTGTTGGCGCTGCGGCCCATGATGAAATAGGCGGCGACGGCGTACCGGCCGTCCTCGCTGCGGCCCAAAATAATCCCGCGTCCGGGATAGCTGTTCTCCCGCAGCAGCTTTGCAATATCCTGTGTCGCCATGTTTTTGGCTCCTTCCTTCTGCATTTGCCCGGCCCCGCCGGGATCCGCCCGAGATCCGCTCACTCGCCCAGCAGCCGGGACAGCACCTCGCGGTAGGCCTCTTCCTCACCGCCGAGATCCCGGCGGAAGAGGTCCTTGTCCAGATGGGCGCCGGTCTTGGCATCCCAGAAGCGGCAGGTGTCGGGGCTGATCTCATCCGCCAGCACGATGGTGCCGTCCGGCAGGCGGCCAAACTCCAGCTTGAAGTCGATCAGGTCGATGCCGAAACCGGCGAGATACGCCTTGAGGATCTCGTTGATCCGCAGCGCATAGCCGGCGATGGTATCCAGCTCCTCCCGGCTCGCAGCACCCAGCGCGATGGCGTGGTAGCTGTTGATCAGCGGGTCGCCCAGCGCGTCGTTCTTATAGCTGTATTCCAGCGTCGGGCTGGCAAAACGGGTGCCCTCCTTGACCCCCAAACGGGCGGTGAAGCTGCCGGCTGCGACGTTGCGGACAATGACCTCCAGCGGCACGATGCTGACCTTCTTGACCACCGTCTCCCGGTCGGACAGCTGCTCGACAAAGTGGGTGGGGACGCCCTTCTCCTCCAGCATCTGCATCAGCGCATTGGTGACCTTGTTGTTGACAACCCCCTTGCCGCGGATGGTGCCCTTCTTGGCGCCGTTGCCCGCGGTCGCATCGTCCTTGTAGTCGACGATGACGAGATTGGGGTCATCGGTCGCGTAGACCTTTTTCGCCTTTCCCTCATAGAGCTGTTCCAGTTTCTGCATGATCGGTTTTCCTCCCTGTGCTGCGCCGGCCGCGCCGGCAATTCCTTCTTTGATACCGCGCCCTCGTTAAGGGGTTTGTCACTTCACCTGCTCGGCGAGCTGGGCCTGCAGCTTCGCGTCCTTCTCGCGGACCCGCTGCGCCTCCGCCGCCCGGCGCGCAACCAGCCGGCCGCGCAGCGCCTCGTCCCCCAGCGCGAGGATCTCGGCCGCGAGCAGCCCGGCATTGGTGCCCCCGTCGATCGCAACCGTCGCCACCGGGATGCCCCAGGGCATCTCGACCGTGGCGAGCAGCGCATCCATCCCGTCCATTGCGCCGCCGTGGATCGGCAGCCCGATCACCGGCAGCACCGTGTTTGCGGCCAAGGCGCCGGCCAGATGCGCCGCCATACCGGCCGCGCCGATCAGCACCCCAAAGCCGTTTTCCATTGCGCCCTTCGCAAAGGCGGCCGCATCCTCAGGGGTGCGGTGCGCGCTCATGACATGGGCCTCAAAGGGGATCTCCATCTCCCGCAGCACGTCAATCGCCTTCTGTACGACCGGCAGGTCGCCGTCGCTTCCCATCAGGATTCCTACTTTTTTCATCCTCTGTTCCTCCTGCGTTGTTTGTGCGGCAAGCGCGATGCCCAGCCGCCCGCATCTCACATTTATAATATTAAAAGGTTTGGGCCGCAAAAGCAATGGTTCGGCCGATTTTTTCTCTTTTGGGGCGGTTCTTTGGCTCTATGGGGGATTTTTCGCCCTTCTTGGCCGATGAGGGGCGCTTGCCGCAGTTGACGGTATCCTGTCACTTTGCTATGCTAAAAAAAACAACCCGCAGCGAAGGGGTCTGCGGGACAAGGAGGAATATATTTATGGTTCAAAATCGAAACATCGCGATCTGCATCATCCTCTCCATCGTCACCTGCGGGCTGTACGGCCTGTACTGGATGGCCTGCCTCGCGAACGACGTCAACACCGTCTCGGGCCGACAGGGCGATTTGTCCGGCGGCATGGTGGTGGTGCTCTCGATCGTCACCTGCAACATCTTCCACCTCTACTGGGCCTATACCGCCGGGGAAAAGATCGACACCGCCCGTCAGGCGCACGGGATGCCGTCCCAGAGCAGCGGGCTGATCTATCTGCTGCTGGCGCTCTTCGGCTTCGGCATCGTGGCGTGGGCGCTGATGCAGAATGAGCTCAACCAGCTCAGCGCCGGCCCCGGCCAGAATTATGGCGGCACGGTCTAAGCGTCTTTTTGCCCTCTGCGGGCTGGGGCTGGCCCTATGCGGCTGCGGCGTCCTGCTCTGGCGGGCGGGCCTCGGGCTGCCCTGCCTCTTTCATCTCGTCACCGGGCTGGACTGCCCCGGATGCGGGGTGACAAGGATGCTCTCCGCCCTTGCAGCCGGCGACCTCGCTGCCGCCTGGCGCGCCAACCCCTGCCTGCTCGCCCTCTCGCCGATACTGGCGGCGCTCGCCGTCTCGCTCGCGGCGGGCTGGCTGCGCACCGGGCGGCTGCGGCCAAACCGGCTGCAGAATCTGCTGCTGTGGAGCTGCATCGGCATTCTGCTGCTCTTTGGCGCGGCGCGCAACCTCCCCTTTTATCCCTATTGAGCACCGCTCATCTTGTCCTGTGCAAAACAGGCGGGACGCCGGCTTTTCCGGTGTCCCGCCTGTTTTTTCTGTGGGAAAATCCTACGGCATAGATTCTCTCCTTTTATCCGAGCGGCAGATAACCGGTCTGTGCAATCAGCGCCTGCCCCTCCTCCGACAGCAGCCAGTCGATCAGCAGCGGCAGGTTGGGATTGTCGTTGTCCGCCCGATAGGCCGCGTAAAAGGGCACCACAATGGGATAACTGCCGTTTTGGATGTTCTCGGCAGTGGGGTATGCCCCGTCAAGGGCGAGCAGCCGGATCCCCTGCTGCCCCGTCATCCCCTCCACATAGAAGCGGAAGGAGAAGCCGACCGACCCGCCGAGGAGCGCGAGCGGCGACTTTTTGCCGACCGGCGTCCCCTGCATAAACACCTCAAAGGCGGTCTGGCTGCCGCTGCCCTCCATCCGGGTGACCGGATTGATGGGCCGGTTTGGCCCGCCGACCTCAGACCAATTGGTGCAGACGCCGGCATAGATTTCCCGCAGCTGCTCACTCGTCAGCCCCTGCACCGGGTTATTCTCGTTGACAAAGAAGACGAAGGCCTCCAGCCCAATCGGCACAAAAACCAATTCGGCCCCCTGTTCCTCCGCATAAAGCCGCTGCTCCTCCGACGGCGCGGCGCAGAAGAACAGGTCGGTGCTGCCGTCGACGACCGCCTGATAGCCCCGCACCGTGTTGTTGTACTGCATCGCGCTGTCTGCGGCGAAGTTTTCCCCGTAATAATTGTCATCCGAGAACTGACCGCCCTCATACCGCACGCAGCCCGCCGGATAAAGGTTTTCAATCACCGCCGCGTAGACCGGCACCAGCGCCGCCGCGCCGTCGAGCACCGGCAGTTCGCCGGTCAGCTGCAGCGAGGCCGAGATCCGCGGCAGGTCGGACCCCTGCTCGTGCGGCAGGTACCGCCCCACATCCACCATCTGCGCCTGCGACGTGCTACCGAAGTTGCTGACCAGCCGCCGGGTAAAGAGCAGGTACATCGCCAGATGAAAGCCGGCAAAGAGCAAGACCACCAGCCCCAGCGCCGCAATCTGTTTTGCAAGCCGCATCCCGTCACCACAGCTCCCTTCCGACAAAGCCGAGAATCGAGCAGTGCTGATAGGCGTGCGCCGCATAGAGCAGGTGCGCCAGCGTCAGCAGCAGGCAGAGGGAGACCACCGCCGCGAGCAGGATCAAAAAGCTGCGCTGCTTCATCCCCTTCACCTCACATATAGGCGACCGACAGGAAAAGCAGCCCGACACAGACGGCCACCGCGAGCAGCAGAAGCGCCGCGGCCGCGGCGCTGAGGATCAAAAAGACCTCCCATCGCTTGACCCTCTCCTCCGGCACCGCGCCGGGGCTGCGCCGGTTTTTGTGCTGGGCGGAGAGATAGCCGATCAGGCTGACCACAAGCAGCACCAGCACCGCTGCCGGGATTCCGAAGAAGAGCGCGCCGGCCCCGTATACTCTGAGCATCAAAACCGCCTCCCTGTGCAGGCGCCCGCCCCCCTTGGGTGGGCACCGTTTTTTCCATCCTATCATAACCCCCGCCAGCGCGCAAGGCATTGCACTGTGCAAATCCTTTCGCAGAGAAAAAACCGCTCGGACCGTTTTGCCGTCCGGGCGGTTTTTCTCATACTGTTATCCGAAAAAGGTCAGTCCTTATAGGGCCAGGCGACCTCGTCGGTGATCGGGCAAACATAGGGCTTGCCCTTGGTGACCTCGTCAAACTCGGCCTTCATCTCGGCCAGACGCTCGGGGTTCTCGATCATCTTGTAGGCGCCGGCGGCCATGACCTTGCCCGCGCGGAGCATCCCCTTCATGCCGATCGAGGAGCCGGCGCAGGCGGTGACCATCCAGCTGTGGCCGCCCGCGAGGGTCGCGGCGGTGCACTCGCTGTTCTGGATGCCCGGGCAGATGTGCATGACATCGCCGTAATCGGTGGAGGCAAAGCCGTTGCGGTCGACCAGCGGCTTAATCGCGTCGTCGATCGGGGGAACGCCCTCCTCAAACAGCGGGGTGGTGCGGTTGATCTCGTCGGCGAACTTCTTCTCCTCCTCGGTCCACTCGACGAGGGGGATCTCCTCCCGCGCCTCCTGCATGACCTTTGCGAGGACCTTGTTCTGCAGGGTGGGATAGATGCCGCCGAGCCGCTCGATCTCAAGGGTGGTGTCGGTCATGTGGGCTGCGCCCTCTGCACACTTGACCACCCGGTCAAACGCATCCAGAATTGCCTCACGGCTGAGCGCGCGGACAAAGTACTTGACGCAGGCGGTGTCCGGCACGATGTTGGGCGCGCGGCCGCCGTCGAGGATCGCGTAGTGGATCCGCACATCGTCGGTGACGTGCTCCCGCATGAACTCGGCGCCGATGTTCATCAGCTGCACCGCGTCGACCGCGCTGCGGCCGTCCTGCGGGTTCATCGCGGCGTGGGCGGTCTTGCCCTTGAACCGGAAGAAAGCGCCCTCCAGCCCGTTCATCACGCCGAGGGTATTCTGGTTCGAGGAGCCGGGATGCCACGCAACGGTGAAGTCGCACTCCTTAAACGCGCCGCCGCGGGCCATGAAGCCCTTGCCGGTGATCTGCTCCTCCGCGGGGCAGCCGTAGAAGATGACGGTGCCCTCCTTGCCGCTGGCCTCCAGCTCGGCCTTCAGCCCGATGCAGGCGGCGACGCAGCCGACGCCCAGCAGGTTGTGGCCGCAGCCCTGGCCCTGACCGCCGGGGACCACCGGGTCCTGATGGGAGCAGACCTTCTGGCTCAGGCCGGGCAGGCAGTCATACTCTCCGCAGAAGCCGACAACCGGATGGCCCTTGCCCCAAACGGCACGGATCGCGGTGGGCATCCCATAGGCGCCCAGCT
>CALXBJ010000132.1 GCA_944386515.1 uncultured Pygmaiobacter sp. | reverse complement strand
AAGTACGGCATTGAGGAGATGTGCCGCGACTCCTGGAACTGGCAGTCCCACAACCCCAACGGCTACCGCGGCTGATCGCGGCAGAAACAACAGCCCCGGGCGCAGTGCAGCGCCCGGGGCTGCCTTTTGCCGCAGGCATGGGGGAGACGGGCGGAGCAAAAACGGATGCAAACGGCAAAATCCGTGCTATAATAAAACAAGACAACACGCGCGGGGAAGCCCGCGGCAAAGGAGAAGAAGATGGAAAAACCGGTATTGGTGGTCATGGCCGCCGGGATGGGGTCCCGGTACGGCGGGCTCAAACAGATCGACCCGGTCGGACCCGGCGGCGAGGTGATTATGGACTACTCGCTCTATGATGCAAAGCGGGCCGGCTTTGAGAAGGCGGTCTTTGTCAGCAAGGAGGAGAACGAGGCCGCCTTCCGCGCGGCGGTGACCGACCCGCTGCGGGGAAAGCTGGAGACCGAGATCGTCTTTCAAAAGCTGGAGGACCTGCCGGCAGGGTACGCGGTGCCGCAGGGCCGGCAGAAGCCGTGGGGAACCGCCCATGCGGTGCTGGCCGCCCGTGGCGCGGTGCAGGGGCCTTTTGCGGTCATCAATGCGGACGACTACTATGGGCCGCAGGCATTCCGCGAGATCTATCAGTATCTCAGCAGCCACCCCGATGGGGAACAGTATGAGTACACAATGGTCGGCTACCGGCTGCGCAATACCCTGACCGAGAACGGCCATGTCGCCCGCGGGGTCTGCCGGGTGTCGGCGGCGGGCTGGCTGCAGGAGGTGCAGGAGCACACCAAGATCTTCCAGGACGGCGCGGATGCAAAGTTTACCGAGGACGACGGCGAGAGCTGGGGCCATCTGCCCGGCGACGCGGTGGTCTCGATGAATATGTGGGGCTTCACCCACAGCTTTTTGGAGGAGGCTGAGCGGCGGTTCCCGGCCTTCCTTGAGCACGCACTGCGGGAGAACCCCGAAAAAGGGGAGTACTTCCTGCCCGGGGTGGTCAGCGAGCTGATTGCCGAGGGGAGGGCGCGGGTGCAGGTGCTCTCGAGCGAGGACCGCTGGTACGGCGTCACTTATAAAGAGGATAAGCCGGTGGTGGTGCAGGCGATTGCCGAGATGACCCGCGCCGGCCTCTACCCGCCGCGGCTGTGGGAGTGAGCCGAAACAGACCAAAACGGCGTCGGATAAATTCGGATAAAATAGGGAAAGGGCCGTGCTCTGCACTGCAGAGCACGGCCCTGCTTTTTTAAGACAGCGCTTTTTGTGGGATACGGGCAAAAGCTGCGGCGGCCCAAATGGGCAAATTTTTAGCCCCTGCACAGCAAAAAACAAAAAGAGGGCGCCGCTGCCTGCGCAGCGGCGCCCTCTATGATAAGGACGGAATGTATTTCGCCGGTGGTGCCGCAGCGCGGCCCCCTGTGCAAAATCAGACCTTGATCAGCTCATACTCCCGGGTGCCCAGACCGATCTTCTCGGCGTGCTCAAGGCAGACCTTCCAGTTGGTCTCGGGGGTGGTGTT
The DNA here is from genome assembly GCA_944386515.1 of uncultured Pygmaiobacter sp. GTDB lineage: Bacteria > Bacillota > Clostridia > Oscillospirales > Ruminococcaceae > Pygmaiobacter. Next base: position 11,096 of record CALXBJ010000132.1, on the reverse strand, counting down.
GGTGAAGTGGTCGTGGTGGTCGCAGAAATGCTCCTTGTGCATCTCGTCGTCCAGACGGCTGCCGGGCATGACCGGCATCGCGTTGCAGGCGTCGGCGCAGGCCTGATCCAGCGCCACCGGGTCAAAGCTGGCAAACATCCCGACGTCCGGGATGATCGTCGCGTCGTTCTCGGCATGGCAGTCGCAATAGGGGGAGACGTCCATCACCAGATTGATGTGGAAGGCCGGCCGCCCGTCGACAACCGCCTTGGAATACTCGGCGATTTTCTTGTTCAGGTCGTCGTTTGCCGAGGAGTTCTCGTTGTAGATCGCGTCAAAGTTGCACGCGCCGAGGCAGCGGCCGCAGCCCACGCACTTGTTGTGGTCGATGGTCGCCTTGCGGTCCTCGCCGAAGCTGATGGCCCCGTGCGCGCAGTTCTTGGCGCAGATATGGCAGCCGCGGCAGACGTCGTGGTCGACGGTCGGCTTGCCGGAATTGTGCTGCTCCATCTTGCCGGCGCGGCTGCCGCAGCCCATGCCGATGTTCTTCAAACAGCCGCCGAAGCCGGTGGACTCATGCCCCTTGAAATGGGACAGGGTGATGAAGACGTCGGCGTCCATGATGGCGCGGCCGATTTTCGCGGTTTTGAGCAGCTCGCCGCCCACCACCGGGACCTCGATGTCGTCGGTGCCCTTGAGGCCGTCCGCGATGATCACGTTGCAGCCGGTCGAAAACGGGGTAAAGCCGTTCTCATACGCCGCGTCGATATGGTCCAGCGCGTTTTTGCGGCGGCCGACATACAGGGTGTTGCAGTCGGTCAAAAACGGCTTGCCGCCCATCTCCTTGATCACATCCGCCACCGCCTTGGCGTAGTTGGGCCGCAGATAGGACAGATTGCCCGGCTCGCCGAAATGGATCTTGATGGCGACCATCTTGTTCTCCATGTCGATGTTCTCGATGCCGGCGCGGCGGATCAGCTTTTGCAGCTTGACCAGCAGGTTGGTGCCGGGCAGTGCGCGCAGATCACTGTAATAGACCTTGGCTTTTTCCATGTTCCGTGTGCTCCCTTTCTCTTGCCGCCGCTTGGGCGGTTGTTTGGTGCCTTTGCCGGCTTTTATTTTACGCCAAATCCGACCGGTTGGCAAGGAAAAAAATACTGCCGACGGGGCCGTGTGGCCGCCGTCGGCAGTGGATTACAAAACTTTATCGAGGAACTCCCGCGCGCGGTCGGATTTCGGGGTCGAGAAGAAGATCTCGGGCGGGGCGTCCTCTACAAGGCGTCCCTCGTCGAGGAAGCAGATCCGGTCCGCGACCTCCCGCGCAAAGCCCATTTCGTGGGTGACCAGCGCCATCGTGATGCCGGTGCCGGCAAGGTCCTTGATGACGGTCAGCACCTCTTTGACCATCTCGGGGTCCAGCGCGCTGGTCGGCTCGTCAAACAGGATGACCTTGGGATCCATCGCGAGGGTGCGGGCGATGGCGACCCGCTGCTTCTGCCCGCCGGAGAGGGTTGCGGGATAGCTGGCGGCCTTGTCCGCGAGGCCGACCCGCTCGAGCAGCGCAAGGCATTTCTCCTGTGCCTGCTTTGCGTCCATATGCAGCACCTTGACCGGCGCGTAGGTCATGTTCTGCAGCACGGTCATGTGAGGGAACAGGTTGAAATGCTGAAAAACCATCCCCACCTTTTGGCGGATCTGCTGGATGTTGACCTTGGGGGCCGCCACGTCCACCCCGTCCACATAGATGTGACCGGAGGTGGGCCGCTCGAGCAGATTGATGCAGCGCAGCAGGGTGGATTTCCCGCTGCCGGAGGGGCCGATGATCGCAACGACCTCGCCGTCCTGTATCGTCAGCGAGACGTCCTGCAGCACCTCCAGCGATTTGAAGCTCTTATAAACGTGCTCAACGCTGATCACTCTTGTTCACCCACCTTTCCAGCTGCTTGCCGAGGAACGAGATAAACATGACAAGCACATAGTAGAACGCCGCCGCGGTAATGTAAGGCTCAAATGCCCGATAGGTATCCGACACCACCATCTGGGAGGCGCGCAGCACATCCACCAGACCGACGGTCGAGATCAGGGTCGTGTTCTTCAAAAGGCCGATGAACTCATTGACCAGACTGGGCATCACGCTCTTGATGGCCTGCGGGAAGATGATGTCCTTCATCATGCTGCCGTAGGGGACCGCCAGCGCCATCGCCGCCTCCCGTTGGCCGACATCCACCGCCATGATGCCGCCGCGCAGGCTCTCGGAGATGTAGGCGGCAGAGTTGAAAGCAAAGGTGATGCAGCCGGCTTGAAACGAGGTAAAGGTCAGCCCGATGAGCTGCGGCAGGCCGAAATAGACCACAAAGACCTGCACGAGCAGCGGCACGCCGCGGAAGATCGAGGTGTAAAAGCTGCCCACAGCCCGCACGGCGCGGAAGCGGGAGAGCTTGATCAGCGAGAGGGGGATTGCGATGATGATGCCCAGCAGCAGAGAGGCCGCCGTCAGCTGGAGGGTGACCACCAGCGAGCGGAAGAAATAGGGCATATATTTCGTCATCATCCCGAAATCAAGTTGCATGGCGAAAACTCCTTTGGAAAAATTGGAACGCACAGCGGCGGTCCGCAAAGCCGCAGAACAGACCGCCGCACCCTGCGGCGGTCTGTTTTGCGCGATGGGGAAACCCCGTTTTATTTGACGTAATCGTCGCCCAGCCAGGTGGAGATGATCTCATCCAGCTTGCCGTTTTTCTCCATCTCGGCCAGCGCGTTGTTGAAGATCTCAACCAGCTCGCTGCCCTTGGGGAAGGCGATGTTGTAGGTGGACAGGGAACCCAGATCCATCTGGGTGGGGTCGATGATGAAGTAGGACAGGCCCTCGTTTTCCTCACAGATGCTCTTGCAGGCGGTGGCGCCGGTGATCGCGGCGTTGACTCTGCCGACAATCAGCTCCTGCGTGACGGCGGCCTGACCGTCAAAGGTCTTCAGCTCGGCGCCCTCGATCTTCTTGACGATGTTCTCGTAGTTGGTGCCGGCGCTGCAGGCGACGGTCTGGCCGACGAGATCCTCAACACTGTCGATGCCGGCCTCCTCACGGATCAGGCAGCCGACCTTCGCGGTGGCATAGGCGTCGGAGAAGTCAACGCTCGCGGCACGCTCCTCGGTGTAGCTCATGCCGGAGATGACCAGATCCGCCTGACCTGCCTGCAGGCTGCCGACGAGGCTTGCAAACGGCATATTCGAGATGGTGTAGCTGAAGCCCAGCTGCTCGGACAGGTAGTCGAGGATGTCGATATCCAGACCCTCATAGGACTCCTTGCCGCTGTCGTCCACCGTCACCGTCTCAAAGTACTTGTAGTTGGCGCTCATCGCCACGACCAGCTCCTGACCGGCCAGCGGCTTATCGGCCGCCTCAACCGCGGAGGAGCCGCCCGCTGCGGAAGAGCCGCCCGCCGCCGAAGAATCGCCCGCTGCAGAAGAGCTGTCCTGACCGCCGCATCCGGTCAGAAGGGAAAGCGCGAACAAAACTGCCAGTGCCATTGCTGATAACTTTTTCATCTCTGATTCCTCTCTCTTTTTTATTGAAAAGCCGGCCCGCGGTGCGGGTCACAGCATTTCTTTCTTGATGCCCTTGGAAAGAATGTTGTCGTAGTCGATATAGCTGAAGATATCCTCGGAGAAGGCGGGCGAGAACTGCTGCAGCTGCTCGAGGGTGAGGTCCTCAATCGCCTTGCCCTGTTCCTCGGCGGCGAGTACGATCTGCCCCACGATGCTGTGCGCGTCCCGGAACGCGACCCCCTTCTTGACCAGATAGTCGGCGACCTCGGTCGCGTTCAAAAATCCCTTCTTGACCGCCTTGCACATCGTCTCGGGCTGTGCCTTGAGGGTGCCGATCATCCGCTCCATCATCTGCAGCGAGCCGGTCACCACATCCAGCGCATCGTAGAAGGTGGATTTGTCCTCCTGCAGATCCTTGTTATAGGCCAGCGGCAGGCCCTTCATCGCGCACAGCAGGGTGAACAGGTCCCCGTACACCCGGCCGGTGCGCCCCCGTACCAGCTCGGCGCCGTCAGGGTTTTTCTTCTGCGGCATGATGCTCGAGCCGGTGGTGTATTTGTCGTCCAGCACCACGAAGCCGAACTCCGCGCTGGTCCACAGGACCAGCTCCTCCGCCAGACGGGACAGGTGCATCATCAGGATGCTGAAATCGGCCATCGTCTCGAGGACGAAATCCCGGTTTCAAAATATGGAAGAATACACAACAGATAGGGTAAATAAGTGAAGTAAAACTGATGATTCAACAAAGGAGTGATAAAAAATGCAATAAAAAGCCGGCAAAAGAGGATCCTCTTGCCGGTGAATCTGTATGCGGAAGTTAATATATATCCCAAAATTTTTTAGTGCACAGGATTATGCCGTTGCCGCTTCGGGGGAGAGGGCGCGCAGCACCCGGGGTTTTTCGCGGCGATAGAGGAAGGCGAGGATGATCAAAAAGAGGCACCAGCCGGTCCCGGTGGCGACGCTCACGCTGACAAGGCCGAGCGAGCCGGCCAGCAGATAGGTCAGCGCGACCCGGATCGAGATCTGGAAGATGGTCCCGAACAGCGAGACGTTCAGCTTGCCGATGCCGCGGAAAAAGCCCTGCATCACATCCCCCATGGCGGGCAGCAGGTAGAAGGGGCACATCGCGTGCAGATACCGCACCCCCTCGGCGACGACCGCCGTCTCCCCCGCATCGACAAAAAGCGCGGTCATCGGCGCGGCGAACAGGTACATGAAGACCACCATCAGGATGTCATAGCCCCACGCCATCCGGCAGCCCTGACGGAAGCCGTCGAAGATGCGGTCCGCGCGGCGCGCGCCCTTGTTCTGGGCGATAAAGGTGGTAATGGCGGTGGCAATGCTGTTGCCGGGCGCGAGCACAAAGCCCTCGATCCGGCTGACCGCGTTGAAGGCGGCAATCACATCGGTGCCCATCGGGTTGACGGCGCCCTGCAGCAGCAGCTTGCCGATGAAAAAGCAGGTCTGCTGCAGCGCGGCGGACTGGCTGTAACCGACGGTGGTGCGCAGCAGCCGGGAGTCGAGCACCAGATCCCGCCGGCGCAGATGCAGCTGAGGGATGCGGCGCGCGGTATACAGGTAGCACAGCAGCGCCGAAAACCCCTGCGCGAGCACGGTGGCCGCCGCAGCGCCCACCACGCCCCAGCCGAACACCGGGACAAACAGCAGGTCCAGCAGGATGTTGATGCCGGAGGAGATGACCAGAAAATACAGCGGCGAGGCGGAGTCACCCGCCGCCCGCAGTGCAGCGGTATAGATGTTATAAAGGAAGGTGCACACAAGCCCGGCGAAGATGACCCTCAGATAGGCGACCGCCTCGTCCATCAGCTCCGCGGGGGTCCGCATCGCCAGCAGGATGGGGCGGATCACCAGAATTGCGGCTACGGAGACAGCAACGGTAAAGGCGAGGCCGGCGAGGATACAGGTAGAGAACTCCCGCCGGAATTTATTCATGTCCCCCTCGCCCCAGAGGGTGGCCATGAAGATTGACGCACCGGTGCAAAGGCCGATCACCGTGAAGATGACGATATTCATCACCGGGGAGGCGACCCCCAGCGCGGCGAGCGCCTGCTTGCCGACAAAGCGGCCGACAATGATGGAGTCTGCCGCGTTGTAAAACTGCTGAAAGATGTTGCCGATCAGCAGCGGCAGCGCAAAGCGCAGGATCAGGCCGGTCACGCGGCCGGTTGTCATATCAAGGGCGGAGGATTTTTTCATCGGTCAAATGCCATCCTTTCCTGTGAACAGGCGGCATGAACAGCGCATCCCGCCCGAAAGATCTCTTTTATTTTGCAACACAAAAAGAAGGGTTGTCAATCGGCGTTTTTCACAGGAAGCGTCCAATTTTCCGCTGTTATGAAGTGGAGATATTCCGAGATTGTCCTCAGATGAAAGGCAGGCCTTGAGAAGCGGAAAATTGTTTGAAAATTTTCAAGATATTTTGTTTTTTCAGAGCAAAATAAAAAAATAGTGCAAAATACACACAATTTAAAAAGTATTACAAATTATTATTGTGCACTTGTGTTAAAAACAAAACCGCGGTATAATAAAAAAAAGCTCAAGTCCTCTTGAATAACCGCATGCGGAAATGGATATTGAGAGATGGGGCTGATTGTGTGAAAAACAGAAGACAACTTGCATCCGGCCGGCAGGAGGGACGGCCGCGGGTGCGTATCGCGTCCGCGGCTGTGATTCGCCGGGAAAAGAGGGAGCCGGTCAGGCACCACGGCAGAAGCGCGGCTCAATTGCTTTATCTTCTGTCGGGACAGGGGAGGGTCCTGATTGGCGACCGGTTGTTTGTCGTCAGGCAGGACAGTCTGGTTGCGGTCAATCCGAATCAGGATTATATTTTGGACTGCGGGGAGGATCCGGTACAGTACGTCCTGCTTGAGATTGACGGGGTTTTGTTTGGCTTTGTACCGCCCGATCTTCGTCTGGGGGTTTATGACTTTGCGCCCTTTGCGCAGCAGATGCGCTTTTATCTCAATACGCTGCTGGAGGAGTGGGAGACGCGGGAGGACGGCTGGGAGCCGTCGGTGCAGAATCTGTTGGAACTGCTGCTGATCCGAATTGGCAGGCACAGCGGGATGTCAGTTATGACCGATAACCACCGTTCCGGCAAGGAGTGCGCCGCGGTCAAGCGGCACATAGACGCGAATTTCGGCGAGGAGATTACCCTTGACAGCCTCGCGGCACGCACCAATCTGAACAAATACTATCTTGTCCATGTCTTTACCCGCACATATGGGATCTCGCCGATCAATTATCTGATCGGGCGGCGGATTGAGGGCGCAAAGCGTCTGCTGGCGGAGAGTGAGCGCAGCATCTCCCAGATTGCCCAGATGGTGGGCTTTTCGTCCCAGAGCTATTTTTCCCAGAGCTTTAAGCGGGTGACCGGCCAGACCCCGGCGCAGTACCGCAGGCAGAGCCGCAAGGCCGCGCAGGAGTGAGGGACGCCGCAGCGCACAGATGCGGCGGAGAAGAAAATAAAAAGGCAGCCGCGCCCCATTGAGGGGATGCGGCTGCCGTGTTTTTTGACAATCAAGAGGGGGAAAGCGCCCGATGCCGCAGCGCCCTCAGAGCTGAAAGTCCGCCCCGGCATCCAGCTGCCGCAGCGCCTCCCACCCCATCAGGCCGTAGGCCGAACGGGCGGCGCGCACCGCGCGGCGGATGGCCTCCTCCATCGCGCGGGCAGCCATACAGCCGACCGCGTTGATGTCCCCGGGATGCTGCCCGACCGACAGCGCATAGATGCTGTCCCCGTCGGCGGTGGTGTGCACGGGACGAATCGCCCGGGCATAGCCGTTGTGGGCCATGCCGGCGACCTTGGTCAGAAGGGTTTTGTCCATCCGGGCGTTGGTGACCACGACGCCCAGCGTCGTGTTGCCGGTGAAGAGGTTCTCCGCCGGCGTCACATCCGAGAGCAGCTCCTCCAGTGTGTCGGACAGGCCGCTGCAGTCCGGGTTCAGCAGCCCGGCGATAGGGGTGCCGCCGGGACCGCAGACATCACCCAGCGCGTTGACGGCGACCAGCGCGCCGACCTTGAGGCCGCCCGCATCAAAGGCGCAGCTGCCAAAGCCGGATTTCATCGCGCGGGCCATCCCGCGGTATTTGCCGATCGAGCAGCCGATTCCCGCCCCGGCGTTGCCCTCGGCAGGCGGGTCATAGGAGGCGTTTTCACAGGCGGCATAGGCCATTTCGGCGGTGGGGCGCACCTCGCTGCTGCCCACCGTCAGGTCGAACAGGCAGGACTGGCTGACGAGAGGGACCTTGGTGACCCCAACGTCAAAGCCGATGCCCCGCTCCTCGAGATACCGCTGCACACCGCCGGCGGCGTCCAGCCCGAACGCGCTGCCGCCCGACAGCAGCACCGCGTTGATCCCCTCGGCGGCGGCGATGGGGTTTAAAATTTGGGACTCCCGGCTGGCGGGGCCGCCGCCGCGGACATCCAGCCCGGCAGGGCTCATCTCGTCACACAGGATCACGGTACAGCCGGTTGCGGCTTTGTCGTCCTGCGCATGGCCGACCCGAAAGCCGCCGACCTCCATAATACCAATTTCTTTCATCAGGTACGGACCCCCTCCCGATAGATGGTTTTCTGCAGCGCTTTGCAGACGCTGGTGCCCAGCACCAGACAGGCGGCCGCCTCGGCGAGGCCGTTGACTGCGACGAGCCCCAGCATAAATGCCAGAAGGCCGAGTCCGCCCGTGCCGGTGTAGCCATAGCTCGCCGCGGCGATCTCCAGCCAGGCGTCCGAAAAGATCAGCCAGTTGCCGGCGATATAGAGCACCGTGTTGAGCACCGGGGTCAAAAAGCAGCAGACGGCGATCCCGACCACCTTGGTGCGGTCATATCGGCGCAGCAGCCGGTAGAGCAGCCCGGGCAGCACGCCGACCAGCACCCGGTTGACCACGCAGCAGAAAAAGGTGCCAAACGGGTTGATGCCGAGCAGCAATACGCCCAGCGGGCTGGCGCCAAAGCACTGGAAAAAGCTGGTCAGCCCAAACACCAGCCCCAGAAACCCGCCCGCGGTGGGGCCGAGCAAAACGGAGCCGATCGCCACCGGGATGACGATAAAGGTGACCTCCACCCCCCATGGCGTCTTGAGGTACCCCAGCGGGGTGTAGGCCATGATGAGGACGAGCGCCGTCAACAGGGCAAGCTGGGTCAGATAGCGTACATCGGTCTTCTGTCTCATATTCAATTTCCTCCTGCTGCCGCTCCACGCTACTGTGGATGCAGTGCATATTTTTATCCCGCCAAAAGCAGGGACAACCAGAGTATACCGCGGATCCTATCCATTTTGCAAGGGTGCAGGCATATTTGCCGCTTTTTGTTTTTGGGCGGCGCGGCGGGCGGCGGGCAAATTGATTTTGCGGTCCCCCGATGGTATAATTATCAAAGCGGCCATGCTATTGTTTCATTCCATGGTGCAGACGGAAAAATACCCGGGCCCGCCCGGGGCAAAGGAGAGTTTGAGGGATATGGATAAGCAGGAAGTCATGGAACTCATCAAGAGCCGGCGCAGCGTGCGCGCGTACAAGCCGGAGCAGATCAAGCCCGAGGAGCTGGATTATGTGCTGGAGGCCGGCACATGGGCGCCCACCAGCATGGGGCTGCAGTCCCCGATTATGGTGGCGGTGCAGGACCCCGAGACGGTGAAGCTGCTCTCCCGGCTCAATGCCCGGGTGCTGGGCAACGACAGCGACCCGTTCTATGGCGCGCCGACGGTGGTCGTAGTCTTTTCCAACGGGGACCGCGGCGAGACCTGCGAGGAGGACGGCGCGCTGGTGATGGCAAACCTGATGCTCGCAGCTAAGGCCGTGGGTCTGGGCAGCTGCTGGATCCACCGCGCGAAGCCGGTCTTTGAGAGCGAGGAGGGCAAGGCCCTGATGAAAAAGTGGGGCATCCCGGAGAATTACCGCGGCGTGGCCCACTGCATCCTCGGCTACCCCGACGCAGAGCCGAAGGCAAAGCCCCGCAAGGAGGGCTGGATCGTCCGTGCCTGAGGCGGATCAGAAGAAGAGTAATTGAGAGAAAAGCCCCCGGCGGTGCAGTTCGTTCACTAAACCGCCGGAGCTTTTTTCGCCGCGAAGCGAGGACCGGCAGATAAAACGGGTACAGGGAGGGAATACGGTGGATACAAAACAGGAGCTTTGCCAATGGGAAGCGGCGGCGGCGGAATACCGCCGGGTGCAGGAGAGCTCGGCCTTTTCAGCGCAGAACAGGGCGTTGGTGGAGCATCGCTTTTCGGGAATCGGCGCCGTCAGGATACTGGATGCCGGCTGTGGATACGGACAATATACCGCTTGGTTCGCGCAGCAGGGGGCGCGGGTGACCGGTTGTGACGGCGCGCGGGCGATGCTGGAATTGGCACAAGAGCGCTATCCGGGCTGCCGGTTTGATCTGGCAGACCTCACCGGGACGCTGCCGTATCCGGACAGCGCCTTTGATTTGGTATTCTGCAATCAGGTGCTGATGGATCTGCCGCAGATCGACTGCACGGCGGCTGAGTTCGCCCGGGTTCTGCGCGCGGGTGGCCGGCTGTGGTTTTCCATCGTGCACCCGGCGTTCTATCTCGGCGAGTGGGTGGCGGGTGCAGACGGCAAAAAGCGGGCAAAGGAGATCAGCGGTTACCTGACCTGGCAGGAGAGGACCGGGAATTTTTGGGGAAAGTCAACCCATTATCACCGCCCGCTTTGCGACTACCTCAACCTATTTGCGCGCTGCGGCTTTTCGCTGACGGAGCTGACGGAACCGCCGGCCTATGATCCCGATGAGAATACCGCCGACCTGCCGCTGTTCCTCTGCGCGGAATTTGTGAAGGTTGGGCAAGGCCAAAGGCTATAATCCTTCGCGGGGCATCCGCCGCAGCAGTCCTTCCGTGAAATGGGCGAGGGAAAGATCCCATAAAAGGAAAGCAGCGGGCCGCGCGCATCCATTCGATGCGCGCGGCCCGCTGTTTATATTTGAGATTGTTGGGAACTCGCCCCGGTTCGGGTCACCGCGGGACCCTTACAGGCAGAGGGTCATTCCGCCCATCCGGGCCATTTCCTGAATGTGGTCCAGCCCCAGCAGGGTGCGGTTATCCACCACCCGGAACGCCTGTGCCCGGGCTGCCGGCAGCAGGTCGGCAAACAGCAGGTTTGCCCCTGCGGCCAGCGCCGCCTGTGTGCCGTCGACGCTGGAAAAGCCGTCGGCGAGGTTCTTGCCCGGCTGCCCGCCGGTGATGTTGACCTGCGGCAGCATCAGCCGGGTCAGCGCGATCTCCCGCAGGATCATCTCCTGACGTCCCGGGCCGCCCTCGGCGGCGAGGGGGGTGTTCTGGGCGGGCAGATAGGGGACGATCGGCGCCCAGCTGATCTCGAGTTTTCGCATCAGCAGGATGTCGTCCGCCAATTCGTCCAGCGTCTGGCCGGGATAGTCGACGATGTTGCCCGATGCCAGCTCCATGCCGGACTCCTTGACCCAGCCGATTGCCGCCATCCGCTGTTCAAAATTTGTGGAGGGATTCAGCCGGTCAAAGGTCTCCTTGTGGGACATCTCGAACTTGAGCACATACTCGTCCG
>CALXBJ010000131.1 GCA_944386515.1 uncultured Pygmaiobacter sp. | reverse complement strand
TTCCTCGTCAGCCAGGGCCAGTCGGAGATGGACTTTGTCGCCGGCTATGACGAGGGGATCGGCCGGGGCATCGTCACGGTGGCGGACCACAACATCGCGCCGGGCAAAAAGATGTGGACCTGGGGCCACGGGGAGTTCGGGGAGATGTGGTGCGCAAACCTCACCGATACAAACGGCCCCTACATCGAGCTGATGACCGGCGTTTATACCGACAACCAGCCCGACTTCACCTGGCTTGCCCCCTATGAGAGCCGGGAGTTCGAGCAGTTCTGGTATCCCATCGGGCCGATTGGGGACGTCAAAAACGCCACCGTCGACGCCGCGATGAACCTCGAGCAGCGGGGCGAGGAGGTCTTTTTCGGTTTTCAGGTCACCGGCGCCTTCCCCGGCTGCCGCATCCTCGTCACCGCCGGCGACAGGGTCTTGTTCGAGGAGGTGCGGGACCTTTCGCCCGATGCGGTCTTTACCGCCACCGCACCGCTCGCAGGCTGCCCGTTTGAAGAGGTTGCCGCCTCGCTGCTCTCGGCTGAGGGCAAAACGCTGGTGCGCTATCAGCCGGTGCGCCGGGGCAGCCGCGAGCCGATCGCGGTGCGCGAGCCGGTGCGCCGCCCCGCCGAATATGCGACGGTGGAGGAGCTTTACCTCAACGGCTACCACCTCGAGCAGTACAAGCAGCACAACTACGACCCGCGGGATTACTACCGCGAGGGGCTGCGCCGGGACCCTGAGGATGTGCGGTGCAACACCGCGATGGGCCGCCTCGCGCTGCGGGACGGCAGCTTTGCCGACTGCGTCGCCTTCTGTGACAGGGCTATCCGGCGGCTGACCGGCCGCAACCAGCACCCCACCGACACTGAGGCGCTCTACCTCAAGGGGCTGGCGCTGTGCTATCTCGGCCGCTGGGAGGAGGCCCGCGACCCGCTGGTGCGCGCGGGCTGGAACTATGCCCACCGCAGCGCCGCCCACTATCAGCTGGCGGCGATCGACTGCCGCTTTGGCCAATACGCCGACGCGCTGGAAAAGCTGGAAATCTCGCTGGGGCTGAACGCCGGCCACGCGCGGGCGGTCCACCTGAAAACCGCCGTGCTGCGCCGGATGGGCCGCAGCGAGCAGGCGCTAAACGAGGCGCGGGCCGCCGCCGAGCGGGACCCGCTGGACCTGTGGGCCCGCTTTGAGCTGCTCGCCCTGACCGGCGAGGGGGAGGCCGAGATCCGGGAGGTCTTCGGCCAAAAGGCGGAGAACTTCCTCGATGTCGTCTGTGATTATCTCGAGGCGGGGCTTGCCGAGGACGCGCTGCGGGTGCTGGACCTCGCCGACCCCGGCTACCCGCTGGTCAGCTATTACCGCGCCTTCTGCCTGCAGCTGCTGGGGCAGGACGGCCGGCCCGCGCTGGAAAAGGCCGCCGGCCTTGACACCGGGCTCTGCTTCCCCTCCCGTCTGGAGGACATCGCGGTGCTGCAGGCCGCCGCGGACGCAAATCCCGCCGACGCAAACGCCTGCTACTATCTGGGCTGCCTGTTCTATGACCGGTTCCGGTACGAGGAGGCCATCGGCCGCTGGGAGGCGTGCATCGCCCGGGATCCCGGCCACGCCAAGGCGCTGCGCTGCCTTGCGCTGGGCTACTTTGACCGGCGGGGCGATGCCGCCGCCGCGCGCGTGTGCCTCGAGCGGGCGCTCACCCTCTGGCGGGAACCGCGGCTGCTGTTTGAGTATCAGCAGCTGCTCAAAAACACCAATGTCTCCCCCGCCGAGCGGCTGGCCGTCTATGACCGGTACCCCGACCTTCTCGACGCGCGGGACGACTGCTACCTCGACCGGATCGTGCTGCTCTGCCTGCAGGGGGACTACGCCGGCGCGATTGCCGCGGCAAAGGGGCGGCACTTCCACATCTATGAGGGGGGCGAGGGCAACCTGACCAAGCAGCACGCCTGGATGCACACCCTCTACGGCAACGCGCTCGCCGCCGCGGGGGAGAGGGCGGCGGCAAAGCAGGCCTATCTCGACGGGGTCAATATGCCCAAGAGCTACGGCGAGGCAAAGACCTTCTTCAATCAGGAGGCCCACATCTACTACTACCTCGGGCTGCTGCTCGAGGGGGAGGGGGATGCGGCCGGCGCCGCCGCCGCATTTGAAGAGGCCTCGGTCTACAAGGCCACCGTCTCGGAGCTCTCCCTCTTCCGCGCGCTGGCGATGCGGCGTCTGCTGCGGTTCTCGCAGGCGCGGGCGGTGCTGGAGGAGATGCTGCAGACCGCCGACGGGATGTTGGAAAACCGCGACCTGCGCAGCTATTACGGGGTTGGTTCCCCCTCCCCGATGCCGTTTGAGTACGACATCGAAAAGCAGAATCTCGTCGCCGGCATGATCCTGCGCGGCTACGCGCTGCTGGGCTTGGGCCGCCGGGAGGAGGCCCGCGCCGCGATCCGGGAGGCGGCCGCCGCGGATCCCTACAACTTCAGGATCTACGCGTTTTGGCAGATCGAGCCGACCATCTGATCTCCGCTTCGCTCTGCGCCCTTTGCGGGGCAAGCGGCCCGGCGCACTGCCGGGGCGTCATCTGTTTTTCCCGTTCGCCCCGCCGGATACGCAGGGGCGGCCCCCCGAGCCGAATGGCTCGGGGGGCCGCCTTTTTTCTCTCCCTTTTTGCCGCGCTGCCCGCCGCGGCGCCGGCGCCGCTCAGCCCTTGTCGAAGAAGATCCCCAAAAACGCGATCAGCGCCTCTCTCCCGCAGACGCCGCAGACCCGCTCCATCTTCCGCAGCCGGTATTTGAGCGCCGTCTCCGAGAGGTAGCACAGCCGGGCAATCTCGGCGTAGGTGCGCCCCTCCATCAGCCGGCGCAGCAGCTCGAGGTCCACCTCGTCCATCTGATGCAGCAGCGTCTCGACCTTGGCCAGATCCTGCACCTCGCGGTCGGCAAAAAACGGGTTTTCCCCCGCCTGCGGCTCCCCGTCCGGCGGGGCGCTCTCCGGGTCAAAGGGGACAAATCCGGTGGTCTTGCGGATGTGCAGCCGGCTGTGCAGCAGGATCCGCACCGCCGACATCGTCGGCTCCTTGGTGACCAGCTGGTAGATCGAGAGCGCGGCCTTGCCGAAATGCTCGTAGTCGTCCGAGATCGAGGTGATCGACGGGTCGGATTGCTGGGCCAGCCGCATATTGCCGTAGCCGATGATCGCCAGCTGCCCCAGCAGCCCGGGATCCCTCTCCCGCAGCCGGCGCACCAGCGAAAAAGCCGCGTAGTCGCTGGCGCAGATCACCCCGTCAAACGACTCCCGCCGCGGCCAGAACTGATCGAACGCGCTGCGCAGCGAGTTCTCGTTGTGGAACACCGCGGCATCCTGCCCCATCAGCGACAAAAAGACCTTCTCCCGCCACGGGTCGGAGGAGGCATAGGGGTTGCAGCCGTACAGCGCCAGCCGGCGGCAGCCCAGCTTCTGCAGATAGCGCACTGCCAGCCGCATCGAATCCCCGATGTCCATCATCACCGCACTGTAAGAGCCGCGCTGCGGCTCCTGCAGCCGGTTGCTCATCAGGATCGGGTGTGCACTGTGGGCGGCGGCCCGGTCGGCCTGCCCCTCAATCCACTCCCCCGACGCGCCCAGCAGCAACACGCCCGCCTGCCGGTCCTGCGCGGGGATCTGGTCAATCCGCTCGATCACGGTGAGGGAGAGCCGCTTTCTGCGCACCTCCTCCCACAGGCCGCGAAGGGTGCGCTGGCACCACGGGAACTGCGCAAACCCCTCCTCCTGCATCAGATAGAGCATCCGCCCGCCTCCTCTCCCGGCAGCTGTTTTTTCTATTGTACCACACCCCGCCGCCCCGGTCAGCAGCTTTTTCCCCTCGGCAGAAAGGGGCGGCTAAAATCACGGTTTTTTTCTGCGGTTTTTTTGTCTTTTTCCCCGCGCCGGAATCCTCTATGATGATAGTAGAAAATGTCCGCCCGCTCTGCGGGGGGGCAAATTGCAAACGGAGGCTGATGCTTCATGCGTACCGCACAGATTCGCACCGAAATCCTCACCATCCCCTCCTACCCCATCCCGCCCAAGGAGGAGCTTCCCTTCTTCGCGGAGAACCGGGTCCACCAGCGCTCCTCCGGCCGGCCCTATCCCAACCGCGCGGCGGTGGAGCTGGACCATTCCCACGCCGAACCCCGCGCGTATACCGCCGTCCATCTGGAAAACGACTTTCTCGATGTGATCGTCCTGCCCGAGATCGGCGGGCGGATCTTCGCCGCGCGGGACAAGACCACCGGCTATGACTTTTTCTACCGGCAGCAGGTCATCAAGCCGGCGCTCATCGGCGCGCTGGGCGCCTGGATCAGCGGCGGGGTGGAGTTCAACTGGCCCTACCATCACCGGGCGTCCGGCTTTATGCCCTGCGATTTTTCGACCGAACAGCTGGACGACGGCTCGGTCGTCTGCTGGCTCTCGGAGCATGAGCCCACCGACCGGATGAAGAGCCTTGTCGGCATCCTGCTGCGCCCCGACGCCGCCTACCTCGAGACCCGGGTTCGGCTGTGCAACCGCTCCCCCGCGCGCCATTCCTTCCTCTGGTGGGAGAATGCCGCCGTGCCGGTGAACCCCTCCTACCAGATCTTCTTCCCGCCGGATGTCAACTATGTCAGCTTCCACTATCTGGACTCCCGCATCTCCTACCCCATCGCCGGCGGCGGCAGCTTCAACGGGATCGATATGACCCGGCCGCGGGATATCTCCTGGCACAAGAACACAACCGACGCGACCTCCTATTTTGCCTGCGCCTCAAGCTACGACTTTTTCGGCGGCTACGACCACGGCAAGCGGTGCGGGGTGGTCCACATCGCCGACCACCACCTCTCCCCGGGCAAAAAGCTCTTCACCTGGGGCTACAACCAGCTCTCCCGCTCGTGGGAGCGGGCGCTGACCGACACCGACGGCCCCTATGCCGAGCTGATGGCCGGCGTCTACACCGACAACCAGCCCAACTTCTCCTGGCTCGAGCCCTATGAGACCAAGTCCTTCTCCCAGTACTGGTACCCCATCAGCGAGATCGGCACGCCGGATTTTGCGAACCTGCACTGTGCGCTCAAGCTGGACGAGGGCGCGCTCCGGCTGCAGGCGACGCGGGATCTCGGCCCCTGCGCGCTGCGGGTGCTCGCGCAGGGGGAGGAGGTCTTTTCCGCCGAGGTGACCCTCTGCGCCGCCGTCCCGGTCAAGCTGGATTGGGCGCGGCCCGCCGGGCTGCTGACCGTCGAGCTGACCGGGCCGGACGGCTCGCAGATCCTGCGCTACCGGCAGCAGCCGGCCGACCCGCTGGCCATGCCGCCGGTCAAGGACCCGCTGCCGCTGCCCGAGGACCTTCCCTCCGCCGACGCGCTCTACCGCGCGGGGGTTCACCGCGACCAGTACCGCGACCCCGCGGTCATGCCCGACGCCTATTGGCTGGCGGCGCTCGAGCGGGATCCCAAACACGTCCCCTCGCTGCTGGGGATGGCGGAATACAGCCTGCGGATGCTGCGCCCGCAGCAGGCAAAGCGGTATGCCGAGCGGGCACTGGCCGAGCTGACCCGCTTCAATGAGCGGCTTGAGTGCGGCGACCCCTATTACCTCTATGCGCGGATCCTCGAGGCGCTGGGGGAGACCGACGCCGCCTATGACTTCTATTATAAGGCCAGCTGGAGCGGCGATACCGTCCCGCGGGCGATGGCGCGCCTCGCCTGCCTCGACCTGCGTCGGGGGGACGCCGCGGCTGCCGCCGACCACGCCGCGCGCGCGCTCGACCGGGACGCCGACCACCCGCTCGCGCCGGCGGCGCTCCTGTTGGCCCAGCGCGGGCTGGGGCAGCCGCAGGACGCCTTGCGCACCGGGGCGCAGGCGCTGGCCCGCGACCCGCACAACCTGCTCATCCGCTGGCTCACCCAGCCGGAGGATGCCTTCTTTGCCTCGCTGTCCAGCGACCCCGCCCAGTCGGTGCTGGACCTCTGCGAGGACCTCTGCGCGATGGGGCAGACCGCGCCGGCCCTCTCGCTGCTGGAGGGTCTGGCGCGCTGCCTCCCCGAGCGGCAGACCGCGATGCTGTACTACCTCGCTGCCTATTTGGGGGATGCGGTGGGCCGCGCCCCCACACAGGCGCTCGCCGCGGCCGAGGGCGCCCCTCTGGGCGAGAGCTATCCCGTCCGGGCGCTGGAGGCGGACGCGCTGCGGTTTGCCGCCGCGCGCGGCTCGGTGCGGGCGGTCTATCTGCTGGGCTGCCTGCTCTATGATAAGCGGCAGTACGCAGAGGGCGCCTCCCTCTTTGAGGAGGTCTGCCGGCAGCAGCCGGAAAACGCAGCCGCCCTGCGCTGCCTTGCCGTCGCGCGGTACAGCCATCAGGGCCGAGGAGAGGAGGCGCTGGCGCTGATGCGCCGCGCGCTCGCCCTGCGCCCCTGCGCCCAGCTGCTGTACGAGACGGTGGTGCTGATGGACAAGCTCTGCTGCCCGCCGCAGGAAAAGCTGGCGCTTCTGCGGGAATACGCTGCGCTCATCACCCGGGACGACCTCTTTGTCGAGCTGGCGAAGGCCCACAATCAGGCCCGGCAGCCCGAGGCCGCGCTCGCGGTCCTCGCCGGCCATGATTTCATCCCCTGTGAGGGCGGCGAGCACGCGATTGCCGACCAGTATATGTTCTCCCATTATCTGCGGGGCATCGCTCAGCTGCAGCAGGGCGATTTTTCAAAAGCGCTGGACTGCTTCACCGAGGCGCTGACCCTGCCCGAGCATCTGGGCGCGGGGATCTGGAACCGCTGTAAATATGTGCCCTACCGCCACCGGATTGCACAGTGCCTTGACCTGCTGGGCCGGCGGGAAGAGGCCGACGCCATCCGGCGGGAAATCCTGCAGATCCCGGTCGAATTTTTCAGCAATATGCACCTGCGGGAGCTGCCGTGGTATCAGGCGATGGCTGCCCGCGCGCTCGGCGAGGAGCAGCTCGCCTGCCGCCTGATGGGCGCCGCCGCGCGGGAGTGGCGCGCAGAGCTGGGCAAGACCGACCCCGGCTTTTTCGCCACGACCCCCTTCTTTATCTCCTTCGTCGACGACCCGGCGGCCCAGCGGCACGCGCAGTTCCTCTATCTCTGCGCGCTGGCCGACCTGTTTGCGGGCCGGGGCGAGGGGGCTGCGCAGCAGCTTGCACAGAGCGCGCAGCTGAACAGCGACAACCTGTTCTGCGGCATCTTCGCCGAGCTTGCCGCCGACGGACGGCTTGCGTTCTGAGTCAGGTATTCCGCCCTTCCTTTGATTTCTCCTCCTTTTTCACCGGCTTCCCGCGCCCTTCCGGGCACGGGAAGCCGGATCCTGTTTTCATCGGGCGGCAGATACCGCCGCTCTTTTCCCTTCCGTTTTACTCTGCGAGGTGTGTGCTTTATGACCGATCTCCTTCCCCTCTCCTGCGGCGGCTGGTCCGCCGCGGTGGCCCCCGCGCTGGGCGGCAATATGATCCGGCTCGATCTCGACGGCAATCCCGTCCTGCACCCGCTGGAGGACCCCGCCGCGCTCGAGCGGGACCCCTTTCTCTTCGGCAGCCCGATCCTGCTGCCGGCAAACCGCACCCGCGGCGCCTCCTTTCTGTTTGAGGGGGAGCGCTTCTTTCTGCCGCTCAATGAGCCGGAGCACCGCGCCCATCTGCACGGCCTCGTCCACCGGCAGGTCTTTTCGGTGCTGGAACACCGCCCCGATGAGGCCGCTCTCCGGTTTGAAAACCGCGGCGAGGTCTATCCCTTCCCCTTTCGGCTGACCGTCCGCTATCGCCTGTGCGAAGAGGGGGCGAGCGGTTTTTACCGCATCGAGAACACCGGCCGCCGGCGGATGCCCCTCACCTTCGGGCTGCACACCGCCTTTGTCGAGCCGGACCGTTTCTCGGTGCCGGTGTCCGCCGCGATGGAGCGGGACGCCGACTTTCTGCCCACCGGGCGGTATCTGCCCCTGACGGGGGACGAGCTTTCCTATCCCACCGGCGCGGTCAGCCGCGGGCGGTATATCTCCGGCTATTACCGCGCCTTCGGCCGCACCGCCCGGATCGGGAAGGCGCTCTGCTACACCGTCAGCGAGGCGTTCGACCACTGGGTGCTCTACAATGCCGGCGGCGCGGCGGGGCTGCTCTGCATTGAACCGCAGTGCGGCGCGGTGGACGGGCTGAACCTGCCCGGCGGCTGCCGGGTGCTCGACCCCGGCGAGGCGTTGGAGCTAAGCTGGAAAATCCATCTGGGCTGAGCGCACCACCCAGCTCAGCGGCCGTTTGCCGCAAAAAAGCAGCGGTGCTGCCGCCGCAAAAAGAAAGTTCGCCCCCGCAAAAAAGCGGCGCCGCAGGGCCGGCCGGCAACCTGCTTTTGCCTGCACGCCCAGCCCTTTGCCGCCGCAGCCCCACGGCGGGAAGGCAAAATCGCCCGCCGGCCCTTGTGCCCTTTGCCGCCGGGGGCTATAATGTTGATAACCCCGGCGCCGGATGCGTCCGCCTTTCCCGCGCCGGATATTCCTCAGCAAAAGGAGAACCCGCCATGCCCCCTCTGAGCGTTTTAATCAAACCCGCCTCGGGCAGCTGCAATATGCGCTGCCGGTACTGCTTTTACGTCGACGAGACCCAAAACCGGGAGACCGCGAACTTTGGGATGATGAGCGAGCAGACGATGGAGGCGGTCATCCGCGGCTGTCTGTCCTTTGCCAGCGGGAGCTGCGCCTTCGGCTTTCAGGGGGGCGAGCCGACGCTGCGCGGGCTGGATTTTTTTCAAAAATTCACCGCTCTGGTCGACCGGCTGCGGCCGGCGGGGCTGCGGGTGAACTATTTTATCCAGACCAACGGCCTGCTGCTGGACGAGGCATGGGCCGCCTTCCTCGCCGGGCACAAATTTCTGGTCGGGCTGTCGCTGGACGGGGACGAGGAACTGCATGACCTGCAGCGGCCGGTCGCCGCCGGCATGGGCACCTTTTCCCGGGTCTTTGCCGCGGCCGACCTGCTGCGCCGGTTTGGGGTGGAGTACAACCTGCTGACCGTCGTCACCGCCCAGACCGCCCGCAACATCCGCCGCATCTACCGCTTTTACATCCGCAACGGGCTGCTCTACCAGCAGTATATCCCCTGTCTGGATCCGCTGGGGGAGCCGCGGGGCGGCCACAGGTACTCCCTCACGCCGCAGGCATACGGGGACTTTTTGATCCGGCTGTTCGACGAGTGGTACGCCGACCGCAGGGCCGGCAAATTTGTCTACATCCGCTATTTTGAAAATCTCGCCGGCATGATGATCGGCCAGCCGCCCGAGAGCTGCGGGCTGCTGGGGCACTGCTCCCTCCAAACGGTGGTGGAGGCGGACGGCAGCGTCTATCCCTGTGATTTTTATATGCTCGACGCCTATCGTCTGGGCAACTTCAACACCGATACGATGGAACAGATCAACCGCCGGCGGGAGGCGGTGGGCTTCCTGCAGGAATCCCTCAAGGGGCTGGAGCGCTGCAAAGGCTGCCGGTGGTACCCCGTCTGCCGGGGCGGGTGCCGCCGTGACCGGCAGGGTCTCGGCCTGCATGAGATCGGGGAAAACTATTTTTGCAGCAGCTACCAGCGCTTTTTCGCCCATGCGCTGCCGCTGCTGAAAAATCTGCTGTGACCCTTTCGCGGCGCGGCATAAAACCGCTTTGCGGCAAAGAGGAGGGGGCCGCGCGCCCAGCGCGCGGCCCCCTCCTCTTCTCTGTCTCTTTTTTCCGGCTCAGTGCTCCTCGAGGTACCGCGCCGCGCAGTAGGCGTAGACCGCTGCGCCGGTGGGCAGCGCGTCCTCGTCCACGATCATGCCGGGGTGGTGCATCCCGCACAGATGGCCCTGCGACGCGCTCCCCGCGCCGAGGTTCAGATATACCGACGGCACCTGCTCGGCGATGACGGTGAAGTCCTCCGAACCGGACATCCCGGTCAGCTCGGTGACCGCCTCCGCACCCAGCAGCTCCCGGCAGTAGCCGCCCATTGCATCGCACATCCCCTCCTCGTTGAAGAGGGAGGGCATCCCGTAGACGAACTCCACATCCGCCTTTCCGCGGAAGGTGGCGGCCACCGACTCGCTGATCTCCTTGACCCGGTTCTTGAGGAACTCCCGCTTTTCCCGGGAATCCGAGCGGACCGACGCCTCCAGCACACAGCTGCCGGACATGGTGTTGCAGCTGCTGCCGCCGTTAATCATCCCGACCAGCACCACCGCCTGGTCCGCACAGGAGACCTCCCGCGCGAGGATCTCCTGCAGCGCGATGACGATGTGCGCCGCGATGTTGATCGCGTCCACCCCGTCCTGCGGGCTGCCGCCGTGGGCATTTTTGCCGGTCACGGTGATCCGGATTGCATCCCCCGAGAAGGAGACACAGCCCCGCTTGTAGGCGATTTGCCCGGTGCGGCAGCTCTCGCCGCCGCCCACAAACAGGTGCATCGCCATCGCGGCGTCCACCTTGGGATTTTCAAGGATCCCCGCCGCCAGCATATCCGCCGCGCCGGCCAGTTTTTCCTCCGCCGGCTGGAACATCAGCTTGACCTTGCCCCGCAGCTCCCCCGCGCTCTCGCTGAGCATCTTTGCCGCGGCCAGCAGCATCGCGGTGTGGCAGTCATGCCCGCAGGAATGGCAGTTGCCGTTTTCCGCCGCAAAGGGCAGCCCGCTCTCCTCCGCCATCGGCAGCGCGTCCATGTCCGCCCGCAGCAGCAGCACCGGCCCCTCGCCCTCACCGATCAGGCAACTGATGCCCGCTTTGCCGACCCGCTCAGGGGCAAGGCCGTAGCGCTTCAGTTCCCGCTCGACCAGCGCGAGGGTCTTCTCCAGATCAAATCCCGTCTCGGCATACCCGTGCAGGGTGCGCCGGTTTTGGAGGATCTCCTCCTTCATCTCAATCGCCTTTGCTCTGTAATCTGTCATCTTGGCCACACTCTCTTTCTGTGTTGTTTTTTAGTTTTTCTCTTCCTTGCCAAGACCGGGGCGCCATCGCCGTTTCCTGCTGCTGCCAAGGCCGGTGCCCTGACGCCGGTTTTTGCCCATCGCCTGCTCTGCCACTCGTCGCCCCTCCCCTTTTGCCGGCCGATACCGGCGTATCCTTTCGCTTTGATCAAAAGCAAATAAAAAAGCAGCTTTGTCCCAATACTGGGACAAAAGCTGCTGCTTCTGCGGTACCACCCAACTTGACGCCTTTCGGCGCCCACTCTGTGCACACCATCATGTGCTTCCCCCTGATAACGGGCGGGAACCCCGTCGCACGCTACTGGGCCATAAAGCCGTTCGCGCCGCCCTCGCAAGTCCATTCAACCCGGTGTTTGCCGCCGCGGTTCCACCTCTCCGCAGCTCTCTGGCAGGCGCGCTGCCGGATCTACTTACCCTTGTTCGTCGGTTTCCTTGTTTGATTTGTTGTTCATTATATGCGGTTTGGCCCGGTTTGTCAAGGGGCGGTTTCCCGCACCGCCGTCCTCCCCCCGGTTCACCTCCGCCAAGGGCGGGACCTGCCGAAAAAAGGGGCCCTTGGCCGGGCGCCGTCAAAAGCGCGGGCAGCGGCGCGGACGCTTTTTGAGCTTTCCCCCCGCGGCCTTTTTGGATTGATCGCCCCCTTCCCCTTTTAGAGGGGCCGCCCCAAATAAAAAGCCCGGAAAACCGCGGTTTCATGCGATTTTCCGGACTTTCTGGTGGGCCTTCAGGGATTCGAACCCGGGACCGATCGGTTATGAGCCGAGTGCTCTGACCAGCTGAGCTAAAGGCCCCTATCGGAACTTATATATTATACACAAAAACCGCCCCGGGTGCAAGTCGCCCCGGCGGAAACCCTTTCACCGGTTTGTCGCATTCCTTTCCTCTTTGTGCCATTCTTTCTCCCAATTTCTCACACACCGGATTCCCAAAATAAAGATTGTTCCCAGAAACTTTGGAGAAAAGAGGAATCAAGATGGAAAACAACACCCCCACACGGCGCAGCCCCGCGCTTTTTTATCGCGGATTGGCGGCACTCTCAAGCGCTTTTTCGGCCGTGCCGGCCGTTTTGCAAAACGGCATAAGGTGCTCTGTACGCTCGCGGTGGTCGCGGTTGCCGCAGCCGGCTTTTTCGGCTCCCGCCTGCTGCTCAGCCGCCCTGTGCAGATGGCGGCGGGCAGCGGCATGGTCCGCACCACCACCCTGCAGCGCACCAATCTCGAGGACGCGATCTCTGCCACCGGCACCGTCGAGAGCGGCTCGGTGAGCAATGTCACCACCTCCCTCAAATACACCGTCAGCGAGGTTCCGGTGCAGGTCGGGGATACGGTGTCCGAGGGGGATGTCATCTGTGTGCTGGACACCTCGGAGCTTGAGGACCAGATCGCAAAGGCGAAAGAGACCCTCGCCGACACCGCAGAGCAGGCGCAGGCCAGCTACGACAAGGCCCTGAGCAGCTTTAACACGGCCAGCGACACGGCGGCTCAGGCCGAAAGCACCTACACCGCGGCTGTGAACGCCTATAACACCGCGCTGGCGGATTTCCAGGCGGCGCAGTCCACCGTCAGCACGCTGCAGAGCGCCTATGACACCGCCAAGGCAAAGGCCGACGCCGCGGCGGCAGACGTCGCGGCGAAGCTCGACGCCTACACCGCCGCAAAAACCGCCGGCAGCGGGGCCGATGAGGCGCTGGCTGCCCTCAACGCGGCAAACCAGACCTATGAGGGCTGTGATTGGGGCGGCGTCGGGACCGGCGGGCTGAAGGCGGAAGCCGAAGCCGCCCTCGCCGCGCTCGACAGCGGCAAAGCGCTGTGCGGTTATAATGAACTGGAGCAGGCGCTGACCGCCGCCACCCAGACAAAGGAGCAGGCCCGCAGCCAGCTGGACACGGCCGAAAGCCAGTACACCAGCGCACAGGAGCAGCTGGAATCCGCCGAAAAGACGCTTGCAAACAGCGCCACCAGCGATACGCTGGAGGACCTTGAGGAGCAGCTGGCCGACTGTACGCTGAAGGCGACCTCCTCGGGCACCATCACCGCCCTCAACGCGACGGTCGGCAGCGCGGTCACCGACAGCGTTGTCGCAACGATTCAGGACACCAATGCACTCAAGGTCTCCATCACAGTGGAGGAATACGACATCGCAAGCCTCTCGGCGGGCCTGCCGGCGACCATCACCAGCGATGTGACCGGGGATGCGGAGATCAGCGGCACCCTGCCCCAGATCTCCCGCACCGCCTCGGGCAGCCAGATGGGCAGCAGCTCCGGCGGCTTTGCCTGTGAGGTCACCGTCGATGATGCCGATACCGGCCTGCTGATCGGGGTCAGTGCGAAGGTGGAAATCTACCTCTCGGTCACCGAGGACGTCTTTACGGTGCCGATCGACGCCGTCGGCATCGACGAAGCGGGCAACAGCGTCGTCTATGTCCGCAGCGGCGAGGGGGCGGACGCCTCCTTTGATCCGGTCGTGGTCACCACCGGCGCTGAAAATGACTATTACATCGAGATCTCCTCCGACGAGCTGGAGGAGGGGATGGTGGTCCGCGCCAGCGCCGACCCCGACGAGGCGGTTATCGGCTCCTTGGGCGGAGGGGATACCGCCGAGGATGATACCGGGATGAGCTTCTCCATCGGCGGCATGGGCGGCATGGGAGGCGGCGGCGAGATGCCCGGCGGCGGCGAGATGCCCAGCGGCGGCGGCATGGGCGGCGGACGGATGGGAGGCTGATCGGATGAGCCTGCAATCCAATACCGGCGCGCCGCTGATCGCGCTGCGCGGGGTGACCAAGACCTACTTTGCCGGCCGCCCCAATGAGCTGGAGATCCTGCACGGGATCGATCTCGCCGTCTGGCCGGGGGAGTTTGTCGCGATCGTCGGCGAATCCGGCAGCGGCAAGTCCACCATCATGAACATCATAGGGGCGCTCGACCGGCCCACCGGCGGGAGCTATCTGCTGGGCGGGGTGGATGTCGAGCGGGCCAGCGACCGCCAGCTCTCGGCAATCCGCAACCGCAAAATCGGTTTTGTCTTTCAGACCTTCAACCTGATCGGGCGCACCAGCGCCCAAAAAAATGTCGAGCTGCCGCTGCTCTATGCCGGGGTGCCTGCCCGGCAGCGCTCTGCGCGGGCGAGGGAGCTGCTCGAGCTGGTCGGGATGAGCGAGCGTGCCAAACACCAGCCCAACGAGCTTTCGGGCGGGCAGAAGTAGCGGATCGCGATTGCCCGGGCAATGGCCTGTGACCCGCCGCTGCTGCTGGCCGACGAGCCGACCGGCGCGCTGGACAGCCAGACCAGCCGCACGGTGATGGACCTGTTCCATACACTGCATCAAGAGCGGGGCAAAACCATCGTCCTCATCACCCACAACCCCGCTCTGGCACAGGAGTGCGACCGAATCCTGACACTGCAGGACGGGCGGATCGTAGACGAGCGAAAGGGGGCGGGCGGACATGGGGCTGCTTGACAACATCCGTCTTGCATTTGCCAGCCTCTGGGCGGGCAAATTGAGGGCGCTGCTGACCATGCTGGGCATCATCATCGGCATCGGCTCGGTCATCGCGATCCTGACCGTCGGCGATTCCCTGACCGGCAGCATCAACGATTCGATGCAGGGGCTTGGCGTCAGCAACATCACCGTCAGCCTGACCGAAAAAACCGACGAGGAGACCGAGGAGGCGGATGCCGCCGGGGTCCGCACCCGGATCTTCGGCCCCAGCCAGCCGGCGGACGAGGACCTGATTACCGACGAGATGATTGAGGAATACCGCGCCCTCTTCGGCGATCAGGTTGCCGCGGTCTCGCTGACCGAGTCGCTGGGCAGCGGCACCGCCGAGGCGGGCGGCACCAGCGTCAACATCTCGGCCACCGGCGTGAATCTCGATTTTGAGACCGCCGAGGACCTTGTGATCTGCAACGGGTGGTTTTTCAACCAGCGGGACCTCGACGGGGAAAAGCAGGTGTGTGTCGTGCCCGACACCCTCTGTGAAGAGCTGTTCGGCGAGTGGGCCGACCCGATTGGGCAGCAGCTCGAGCTGACGGTCGGGGATCGTCTGCTGACCTTTTACATTGTCGGGGTCTACACCGCCGAGGACGACGGGACCGTTTCACTGCTTGCCTCTTCAGCCAGCTATACCGTCTATTTTCCGCTGACCACCGCCAGACGCATCGGGGGCGGGTCGGACGGTTATCAGAGCTTCACGGTGGTGGGCAGCGACCTGTCCTCGAACAGCAGCTTTTTGAGCAACACCGAGGAGTTCTTCGCCTCCTACTATACCCGCAACCCGAGCTGGACCGTCTCGGCCTCAAGCCTTGAGTCGATGGTCAGCACCGTTACCGAGATGATCTCGACGGTGCAGCTTGCAATCGCGGCGATTGCGGCAATCAGCCTGCTGGTCGGCGGTATCGGTGTAATGAACATCATGCTGGTCTCGATCACCGAGCGCACCCGGGAAATCGGTACCCGCAAAGCGCTGGGGGCGCCGGGCTGGGCAATTCGGCTGCAGTTCATCACCGAATCGGTGGTCATCTGCCTGACCGGCGGGGCCATCGGCATTCTGGTGGGGCTGCTTTTGGGCGGCTGGGCCGCCGACCTGCTGGGCTATGCGGTTCGCCCGTCGGTCGGCGCGATGCTCGGCTCCGCCGGTTTCTCGATGCTGATCGGTGTCTTTTTCGGCTATTATCCCGCCAGCAAGGCGGCAAAACTCGATCCCATCGACGCGCTGCGGTACGAATAACGGAAAGCGGGCGTCATCCGGAAACTTCCGGGTGGCGCCCGCTTCTTTTTTGTTCAGTTCAGATAGCTCGCACAGTATTCATCCAGCGTGATGCCAAGGCGCGCAATCTCGGCCGCCGTCTCAGTCCCCACATACCGGATATGCCACTCCTCGGTCATGTAGCCGGTGATCTGCTCGGTGCCGGGCAGATAGTGCAGCACAAATCCGTACTCGGCCAGATGCTCCTTTGCCCACACATACTCCGCCGTTTGCCCAAAGTCGGTATAGGAGAGCTGTCCGTTGCAGATGTCCATTGCAAGGCCGGTCTGGTGCTCCGAAAAACCGGGCCGTGCGCTGTAAGTATCCGCCGCCGCCTGCCCGTCCCGCGCGACATAGTTGTTGTAGAGCTGCTCCTGATAGCTGTAACTGCGGTAACCCGACTGCCCGAGGATGGTGTACCCGTCCGCCGCGGCGCCCGCACAGAGCTGTTCAAATGCGGCCGCCGCCTCTGCGCGCAGATAGAGCGTCTTGCCGCCGTTGCTGTTTGTCTGGGAGATCTGCACAAGATCCGACGGCTCATATCCATCCGGCAGCTGATGGTATTTGTTGCAGAGCACCAAGAGATTGTCCGGGTCGGCAATCGTCTCCACCCCGCTGTAAAACGGGGTGTCCAGCCCGATGTTCACATAGCTGACCACCTGCTGTGTTGTGAGATCCGGGTTTTCTGCCGCATAATCCGCATACCGCGCTGCATTTTCCGTGCGATAGCCCGCCGCAGCGGCAAACAGATCATCGGCAGCCGGCCCAGAGGACGAGTCCTGCTCCTCCGCACCGGAGGTCTCCGATGCAGCCTGTGATGTGCCGACGGCTGCGCTCTGGGATTCGGGCAGGCTGCTGCTCTGCTGCTCACCGCAGCCGGCAAACAGCGCCAGCGCCGCGGAGAATAAAATCAGACAAAAAACGCTTTTTTTCATCCATCCCTCTCTCTTTTCTCTGTGAAATTGATATTATATAATGAAATAAAAAATCTTGTTTTATTTTACTCTATCTTTTTGAAAAAAGCGCTTCTTTTTTCTTAATTTTTACTGAGCCGGAGATGTGCCCGCAAATCTGAGATTCCCTGCCCTTTGCCGTCAAAAAGAGAGTTCTCTCATTTTTGTACCGGGTCCTCCGGCGCCTGTCCTGCCTGTGTCTCAGACGGCGCTTGCTGAGCCTGAGGAGGGACACTCTGCACCTTCCGGAACAACGGCTTGCGGTAGGGCGTAAACGCGGCGGATACCTTCGCGGATGTATAGAAAAAAGCAGCCCAGATCAGCGGCCAGATCACTGCGCCAATGTAATACGCCGTAAATCCTTCCAGAAGCAGGAAGAGGAAAACATTTACCAGACGGACCGCATAATTGATCCAAAAACAGACCAAAAATGCGCGTTTGCGCTTCACGATAAAAACCAACTGTCCAATGCACATTGCCAGCTGAACCAAAAAACAGAAGATATCAAAATAAGCAGCCACCACATAGATCGTGCCAGACAACCTGACATACTCCTTCAGCAGCTGAAATGGAGTCGCAAGTGAAGTCAATAGGCTCAAAAACAGGGTGATCCCGTACAGCCCAACAACGCCGGGAAGCTCGCTTTTTTTCTTCATGATCTCTCCTCATTTCAAAAAGTAATCTGTTCGAAAAAGTCTTTGGGGACCACTGCTATTTTCCATTATAAAGATCGATCCGTTCTCGCGTCAAGTGACGCTGTCAAGTGCTTTTGACCGTCGCCTCTGCTTCTTCCCACTTTCAATCTTCTTACTTTTCAATTCACAAGAAAAGCCCGGATACCGATCAGGTATCCGGGCTTCTTTCTGGCTCCCCCTGTTGGGCTCGAACCAACGACCCTGCGGTTAACAGCCGCATGCTCTACCGACTGAGCCAAGGAGGAATATATATAAACTGCCTTGTGGCAGAATATTGCGTGGTGCACCTCCAGGGACTCGAACCCTGGGCCCGCTGATTAAGAGTCAGCTGCTCTACCAACTGAGCTAGAGGTGCATAAACGGCTGCGGCCATTGCCACAGCCTTTGTTTTGGTGACCCCTGCGGGAATCGAACCCACGATTGCGCCGTGAGAGGGCGCCGTCTTAGCCGCTTGACCAAGGGGCCGGACTGAAAAGCGCTTTCGCGCTTTTGCGCTGCAGGTTCTCCCGCAGATCCTGAGGGCTTTTGCCCAGCTAAAAGAAAAGGGCCGGCACCTACCTATCTTCCCGGGTCGTCTCCAACCAAGTATTTTCGGCACGATCGAGCTTAACTTCTGTGTTCGGGATGGGAACAGGTGTGACCTCGACGTCATCGGCACCGG
>CALXBJ010000130.1 GCA_944386515.1 uncultured Pygmaiobacter sp. | reverse complement strand
CACGTCGATGTAATCCAGATCCAGATGGTCGAAGGAGAGCGGCTCCTCCGCGATGGAATCCACCGTGCCGTAGCTCGCCGACCGGTTGAGCAGGTTCATCTTGCCGTTGATGAACAGCACCGCCGCCACCAGCAGCACCACCAGCAGGCCGCCCATCGAGCCGAGCACGATCAAGAGCTTCTGCCGGCGGCCGAGCGGCTGATTTTTCTTTTCCTTTTCCCGCATCCTGCTGCGAAAACCTCCTTCTGTATCCGTTCGGGCCAGTGTACACCAGATTTGTTAAAATCCGGTGAAAATCAGCTGTCAAACAGGTTGCGCTTGTTGTGGGTGTAGACCGACAGCGCCAGCCCCATACACAGGTAGAGCATCAGCACCGAGGTGCCCCCCGCGGTGAAAAACGGCAGGGTGATGCCGATGACCGGCAGCAGCGAGAGGTTCATCCCCACGTTGATGATGGTCTGCCAGATGATGACCGACGAGATGCCCACGCAGATCAGCGCGCCCAGCCGGTCCTGGCTGCGGAAGGCGGTGGCCACCAGCTTGGCCGCGAGGCCGAACAGCAGCGCCAGCACCAGCAGGCTGCCGACAAAGCCCATCGACTCCGAGATGTAGGAGAAGATAAAGTCGTTCTCCGCCTTGGGCACCGTGTGGTGCTCCACCCCGAAAAAGCCCCGCCCGGTGATCTGCCCCGCGCCGATCGAGATGCTGGCCTGGTTCTGCTGCCACATCACGTCGGGGTAGCTCTCGGGGTCAAACAGCGCGTAGATCCGCTGCTTTTGGTAGTCCTCGAGGATCTTGAACCAGAGGATCGGCGCCGCGACGGCGGCGCAGCCGACCCCCGCGAGGATGTACTTGCGGGGCAGCCCCGCGACAAAGAGCATCGACAGCCCGATCAACAGGAAGATCAGCGCGGTGCCGTCGTCCCCCTGCAGGTGGATCAGCAGGATCGGCGCGCCCAGATGGGCCAGCAGCGCCATCAGGGTGGCCGGCTCCTCCATCCGCTCGCGGCTGTTGTCCAGGTGCATCGCAAAGGTGAGGATGAAGCTGATCTTGGCCAGCTCGGTCGGCTGGATCGAAAGGCCCATCGGCAGCTCGATCCAGGACCTGTTGCTGGTGTTGAGGGGGGAGTAGCCGATCACGAAGGTGAGCAGCACCAGCCCCCAGGTCACCGCCGCGTGGATCGGCCATGCGGCGGCCATCGAGTGGTAGTCAAAGGTCGAGATCACGACCGCGCAGACCAGCCCCAGCGCCGCCGCGCCCGCCTGCACGATCGGCAGCCGATAGTTCGCAAACAGGCTGCTGTCCGCGCTGGCCGCGTCGTGGGCGAAGGAGGTCAGCGCCAGCACCGACAGCCCGCTGCAGGCAATGCACAGCAGGATGAACAGCCGGTCGGTCGTCTTGATGTATTCCTTCACTGCTTTCAAAAGCCGGATTCTCCTTTTTTCGTTCTCTGCCGGTGCGCCGCAGCCCCCTTCACGCAGGGCAAAGAGCCTGCCGGTGCGCGGTGCGAGCCGGCGATATCCCGCGGCGCAGAGCGGCCGCAGCTTATAGTATACCATATTGGGAAAAATTTGCACCCGCGGCGGGGAAATTTTCAAAATCTTTTAACTTTTACACCCGCGGCGTCGAAGGGGCCGCGGTTTCGGTATCGCCGGCGGATGTTGCAAGCAGCCACACCCGCGGCGGGCGGAGGGGCTGAGGGCTGAAGCGGGGAGAAACAAAAAGGTCGGCGGGCGGCCTTTCAACCCGGCGAAAAATGTGGTATACTCTTTTCGGAAAATTTGTCGACGCGGGAGGGCTGCGGATGGGGGTCTATGTTACACACGCCAAGGAGGAGACCGAGGCGCTGGGCGAGCGGCTGGCACAGGAGCTGCAGGGCGGGGGGCTTGTCGCCTTCACCGGCGGCCTCGGCGCGGGCAAGACCGCCCTGTGCGCCGGCATCGCGCGGGGGCTGGGCTGCACCGACCCGGTCAGCAGCCCCACCTTCAGCATCGTCAACGTCTACCGCGGGCCGGTGATCTTTGCCCACTTTGATATGTACCGCATCCAGTCGGAGGAGGATCTGTACGCCTGCTCCTTCTACGACTACCTCGACGCCGGGGCGGCGGTCGCGGCGGAGTGGAGCGAGAACATCGCGGACTATCTCGAGGAGCCGTACATCGCCGTCGAGATCGAGCATCTGGGCGGAGACGAGCGAAAAATCACCGTGAGGGGGGCGAAAAGCCTTTGATTACCCTGGGCATTGATTCCAGCGGGCGGGCGGCGGGGGCCGCCGTCCTGCGGGACGAGCAGCTGATCTATGAATCCTATCTCGACAACGGGCTGACCCACAGCGAGACGCTGCTGCCGATGGTCGAGGCGGCGCTGGCCGCCTGCGGCCTGTCGGCGGCGCAGCTCGACCTGATTGGGGTCGGCGCGGGGCCGGGCAGCTTTACCGGGCTGCGGATCGGGATGGCGCTGGCCAAGGGGCTGGCGCTGCCCGGCGGCCTGCCCTGCGCGGCGGTCTCCTCGCTGGAGGGGATCGCGCGGGGGATCTTCCTGCCCGACGGGGCGGCGGTGCTCGCGGCCGAGGACGCCCGCCGGGGCGAGGTCTACTACGCCGCCTTCCGCCGGCAGGGGGATGCGCTGGCCCGCCTTTGCCCCGACAGCGTCGGGCGGCCCGCCGCCGCAGCGCCGCTGTTTTCGGGGGAGGAAAAAAACATTTTTGTGGTTGGTGACGGCGCGCAGGTGTGCTATAATGAACTGAAAGGACCTCTGCCGCTGGAGCCGGTGCCGGCCCCCTGGCGGCTGGGCCGCGCGGCGGGCATCGCGCTGGGCGCCCGCGCGGCCTTCGCGCAGGGGAACGCCGTCAGCGCCGCGCAGCTGCGCCCGGCCTGTCACCTGCTGAGCCAGGCCCAGCGGGAGCGGCAGGAAAAATTGAAGGAGGCAGAGCACCAATGAGCAAGATTGCACTGGGAGCAGATCACGGCGGCTATGAGCTGAAGGAGGCCGTCAAAAAGCATCTGGACGAGATCGGGGTCGCCTATCAGGATTTTGGCTGCTTTTCGACCGAGAGCGTCGATTATCCCGACATGGCCGAGCCGGCCTGCCGGGCGGTTGTCGCAGGGGAGTGTGACAAGGCGCTGCTCTTCTGCGGCACCGGTGTCGGGATCAGCATCGCCGCGAACAAGATCCGCGGCATCCGCGCCTGCTGCTGCAGCGATTATTACAGCGCGAAGTACACCCGGATGCACAACGACGCCAACGCCCTGTGCCTGGGCGGCCGGGTGGTCGGCGTCGGGCTTGCCATCGAGCTGGTGGACGTCTTTTTGAACACCGCCTATGAGGGGGGCCGTCACGCCCAGCGGGTGGCCAAAATCGCCGCGCTGGAAGCGAAGGGCTAAGCCCTTTTTGAGCGCTCCCTCCTGCCCCATCCGGCGGCAGCGACAGGTGCGGAGCGCACATCCAAACCGCTGCACCGCCAAAGAAGGGAGTGTCTTTTATGAAAGAGCCTATGATCCTCGACCACCCGCTGCTGCAGCACAAGGTCAGCCATCTGCGGGATGTCAACACCGGCACCAAGGAGTTCAAGGAGCTGGTCAGCGAGATCGCGATGCTGATGTCCTATGAGGCGACGCGGGACCTGCCCACCGAGGAGGTGGAGATCACCACCCCCATCACCACCGACAAGTTCAAGGTCCTCGCCGGCCGCAAGCTGGCGGTCGTGCCGATCCTGCGCGCCGGCCTTGGGATGGTGGACGGCGTGCTGGCGCTGATCCCCGCCGCGAAGGTGGGCCACATCGGCCTCTACCGCGACCCGGTCAGCCTGGAGCCGGTGGAGTACTACTGCAAGCTGCCCGCCGACATCTCGGAGCGGGAGGTCATGGTGCTCGACCCGATGCTGGCCACCGGCGGCAGCGCGGTGGACGCGATCTCCCAGATCAAGAAGCGCGGCGCCAAGCACAGCAAGTTTTTGTGCATCATCGCCGCCCCCGAGGGCATCAAGAAGCTGCACGACGTCCACCCCGACGTGGAGATCTACGCCGCGGCGCTGGACAAGTGCCTCAACGAGCACGGCTACATCGTGCCCGGCCTCGGCGACGCGGGCGACCGGATCTTCGGCACCAAATAACACGGATCTGCAACCAAAAGAGGGGACGCCCGCGGGCGTCCCCTCTCTGTTTGTCCGCGCTTTACGCGCTGCAAAAAGGGCGGGGCGCACAGCGCCCCGCCCTCCTTTGCTTTGTCGCTTTGGGATCAATAGGCCTTGCCCCAGATGACCATCGTCTTGGCCGGGCGGCCGCAGCAGGGGCAGACGTCGGAGAGCTGCTCCTGCTCGAACGGCATACAGCGGCTCGAGAGGCCGGCCTCCTCCTTCATCTTCTCCTCGCAGGCCTCGTCGCCGCACCACATCGTCTTGATAAAGCCGGTGTGCTCGGCCGACAGCTGCTTGACCTGGTCCATCGTGACCGCGCTGAAGGTGCGGCTCTCGCGGTTTTCCAGCGCGCGCTGATAGAGGTTCTCCCCCAGCGCCTCAAGCAGGCGGGGGATCTCGGTCTCGAGCGCGTCAAGCGGCACGAAGGTCTTTTCCCGGTTATCCCGGCGCACCAGCACGCACTGGCCCTTCTCGATGTCCTTGGGCCCGATCTCCAGGCGCAGCGGCACACCCTTCATCTCGTACTGGCTGAACTTCCAGCCCGGGGAGTTGTCCGAGCTGTCCAGATGGACCCGGAAGCTCTTGGCAAGCCGCGCGCGCAGCGCCTCGGCCTGTTCGAGCACGCCGGGCTTGTGCTGCGCAATCGGCACGATCGCGATCTGGATGGGGGCGACGGCGGGCGGCAGGATCAGCCCCTCGTCGTCGCCGTGGGTCATGATGATCGCGCCGACGATCCGGGTGGACATCCCCCAGCTGGTCTGGAAGGGGTACTGCAGCTTGTTGTCCCGCCCGGCGAAGGTGACGTTGAACGCGCGGGAGAACCCGTCCCCGAAGTAGTGGCTAGTGCCGCTCTGCAGCGCCTTGCCGTCGTGCATCATCGCCTCGATGGTGTAGGTGGCCTCCGCGCCCGAGAACTTCTCACTGTCGGTCTTGCGGCCCTTGACCACCGGGATGCGCAGGTACTTCTCGC
>CALXBJ010000129.1 GCA_944386515.1 uncultured Pygmaiobacter sp. | reverse complement strand
CCGCATAGGCGTTGACATCCTCCGGCTTTGGCCCAAACTCCCCGCCCAGATACATTCTGACCGGCCAGCTGGCATTCGATTCGTAATCCGGGAAGCTGATCCGCCGCACCTGTACACCCTCGCGCTCCAGCGCCGCGGCCAAAAGCCGGCTCTGGGTCGCCTTTCCCGAGCCGTCCAGCCCCTCGAGGACAATCAGTTTACCCATCTGCCCTCACCAGCTCCTCCTCCAGCGCGGCGTAGCGGTCCCGCACCTCGGCAAACCGCCCGCAGGTCATCGACCCCTCGGGGCAGGCGCCCTTCTGCACACAGGCCGGGCCCGCCCGGTCAAAGAGTGCCGGCGCGATGGGATAGACCAGCCGCAGCATCTCCTCTGCCAGCGCGCGGATCTCCCACTGGGCACGGTTGCAGCAGCGGTGCGCAAAGAAGTTGTGCAGGCTGCGGGCGTTCATCGTGACAATCATCTTGGTATCGCAGGCGTTGGGCAGCACGAACCGCGCGTCCTCAATCGCCATCTTCTCGGCCTTGCGGGCGGCGGCCTTCTCGTCGAGGCCCTGCGCCATCAGCTCCTTAATATGGTCCTCCTTGAGCAGCGCCGCGATCTTCTCATAGCTCTCGGCCTCCTGCCGCATCATCTCGAGATAGGCTTCCTTTGCCTTTTCATTGCGGGCGATCTCGGGCGGCAGCACATACTCGAAGTTCTCCAGCCGCACATACCGCTGGCTCTGCACGCTGTAAGAGGCAATCCGGTGGCGGGTGATCTGGGCCAGCAGGCTGCGGGAGACCCCCTCGATGGCGAAGGTGAAGCTCACGTGCTCGATGGGGCTCTCGTGCCCCATCTTGGCGAGCTTTTTCACAAACTTGCGGCTGGCCTCCTCGTCAAGCCCCCCCATCAGCGCGTCCACGCCGCAGCTGGCATAGCAGAGCTTTGCCGCCGCGGCGACGATCTTTTCCGGCTGCGGGGTATACGCGATCAGCTGTACCTTCATTCTATGACTTCCTTTCTGGGTTGACACCTGTTTTATACCGCCGTTCACTTTACCAGCGTGAGCGGCGCATAGTTTGCCATCGTCTTTTTGATCCCGACCCGTTCGAACTGGATCTCGACAATCTTATCCCCTGCAATCGGGGTCACCTTCAGCACCCTGCCGCGGCCGAACACCTTGTGGTCCACAAGGTCGCCGGGGCAAAAGACGGTCCCCTCCCCCCGCTTTGCGGCGGCGGGCGATGCGGGGGCTGCGGGCCGCTGCGCGGCAAGGCTGCTGTGCGCGGCAAAGCTGCGGAAGGACTCCGACCGCCGTGCGCCTGTGCCCGGGCGGGGCGCAAAGGCCGCGGGGGAGTCCTCCTCCGCCAGCAGCTCATCCCCGATCTCCGCGAGGAAGCGGGAGGGCGGGTTGCGCTTGGTCTGGCCGAAGATCATCCGGGTCTGTGCATTTGAGAGATAAAGCTCCTTCTTTGCGCGGGTGATCCCGACATAGCACAGCCGCCGTTCCTCCTCGAGATCCTCCTGCGAATACCGGCTCATCTCCCCGGGGAAGACCCCCTCCTCCAGCCCGACCAAAAAGACATAGTCGAATTCCAGTCCCTTGGCCGCGTGCATCGTCATCATCACGACGGTGTCGGCATTCTCATCATAACCGTCGATATCCGAGATCAGGGCGACCTCCTCGAGGTATCCCTCCAGCGTGGCGTCCTCCCCCTGCTCCTGCGCATAGGTCTTGACCGAGGAGATCAGCTCGCCGAGGTTTTCAAGCCGGGTCTGTCCCTCCTCCCCCTGCGCCTCCAGCATCCGCCGGTCGCCGCTGCGGTCGATCACCGCGCTGAACAGCTCGTCCAGCGGGGCCTCCTGCGCGGTCTTGGCCAGATCCTCATAGATGGCATAAAAGCCCTTGAGCGCCGCCAGCGAGCGGCTGAGCGCGGGGTAGTTCTGCGCCTCGGCGACAACCTCGAGCAGGCTGCAGCCCAGCCCGGACGCGATGTTCGCGGCGGCGTCAAGGGTGGCAGCGCCGATCTTGCGGGCCGGCTCGTTGATGATCCGCCGCAGCCGCAGGTCGTCTTTGGGGTTTGCGAGCACCGAGAGATAGGATAAAATATCCTTGACCTCCTTGCGGTCAAAGAGCCGATGCCCGCCGACAATCTTGTAGGGGATGCCGGCGCGGGCAAAGTAGGTCTCAATCGGGCCGGACTGGGCGTTCATCCGGTAGAGCACCGCATGATCCCGCAGCTGCGCCCCGTTTTTGAGGTTTTTGCCGATGATCGAGGCGATGTGCGCCGCCTCGTCCTGCTCATTCAGCGCATGGTAGAGCTGCACCTTGTCGCCCTGCCCGTTGTCGGTCCACAGGGTTTTGCCCTTGCGGCCCTGATTGTTGCGGATCACCCGGTTCGCCGCGTCCAGAATGCTGGTGGTCGAGCGGTAGTTCTGCTCCAGCCGGATCACCTTCGCGCCGGGGAAATGCTCCTCAAAGCTGAGGATGTTCTCGATCGTCGCGCCGCGAAAGCGGTAGATGCTCTGGTCGTCGTCCCCCACCACGCAGATGTTGTTGCTGCCGCCGGCCAGCAGGCTGACCAGCAAAAACTGCGCGACGCTGGTGTCCTGATACTCGTCGACAAGGATATACTGCCAGCGGTCGCGATACCGCTGCAGCACCTCAGGGAACTCCTGAAACAGCCGCACCGTCTGGTAAATCAGGTCGTCAAAATCCATCGCGCCGGCCGAAAACAGCCGTTTGGCATATCCCTCGTAGGCGGTGGCGACCAGCTTTGCCCGGACATCCCCGCCCGCCTCCCGCGCCGCATCGGCGGGGCTGACCATCCGGTCCTTGAGCCGGCCGATTGCCGACAGTGCCGAGCGGATGGGCAGGAATTTGTCGTCGATGTTGTACTGCTTATAGACCTCCTTCATCGCCCGCTGGGAATCATCGGTATCGTAGATGGTAAAGGAGGCCGGATAACCCAGCTGCGGCGCCTCCCGGCGGAGGATCCGCACACAGGCGGAGTGGAAGGTGCTGGCCATGATGTCCTGTGCATCGCTGCCCAGCATCGCGGCGAGGCGGTCCTTGAGCTCCCCCGCCGCCTTGTTGGTGAAGGTAATTGCCAAAATGTGCCACGGGCGCACCGCCCCCACCGACAGCAGACCGGCGAGCCGGCCGTTCAGCTTGCCGCCGCTTTTGAGCAGCGCGCGCAGTTCCTCAAGGTCCTGCTGTGCGACGCTGCCGAAAATCTTATCACTGTCATGCGCGGTGCCAAACCGCACCAGATTCGCGATTCGGTTGACCAGCACGGTCGTCTTGCCGCTGCCCGCGCCCGCGAGGATCAGCAGCGGGCCATTGACGGTAAACACCGCATCCCGCTGGACCGGATTCAGCCGGCCAAAGCTCGCCTCAATCACCTGCCGGCGCAGGGCGAGAAATTCTTTTTCCAGTTCACTGCTCATCAGACACCGTCCAAATTTATTTCAATCAAAAATCAGACTCAGTATACCACAAATCGCTTTCAAGAGAAAGCCCTGACGGGCGCCGAACATCCCATCGGGCGGAAAAACATCAAAAAAAGATCCCGAACCAAACGGTTCGGGATCTCTTGAAAAAGCATCTGTGCAGCCGATCAGCTGAGCATATTGATCAGGATACCGGCGGCAACGGCGCTGCCGATAACACCGGCAACGTTCGGGCCCATCGCGTGCATCAGCAGGAAGTTGGAGGGATCCTCCTTCTGGCCTTCCTTCTGGGAGACACGGGCCGCCATCGGGACGGCGGAGACGCCGGCGGAGCCGATCAGCGGGTTGACCTTGCCGTGGGTAGCCCAGCACATGATCTTGCCCAGAATGACGCCGCCCGCGGTGCCGAAACCGAAGGCGATGACGCCCAGACCCAGAATATACAGGGTCTGCAGGTTGAGGAAGGTGTTGGCGCTGGTGGTGCAGCCGACCGAGAAGCCGAGGAAGATGGTGATGATGTTCATCA
>CALXBJ010000128.1 GCA_944386515.1 uncultured Pygmaiobacter sp. | reverse complement strand
CGCTGGTCGCCGTCTTTTCGGTGCTGGTCGGGCTGATCCTGCTGTCGGTCATGCTGCCGCTGATGGGCATCATGTCCTCGATCGGCTGAGCGTTTTTTCGCTTTTCTTCGCCTTTCTCCGCTTTGTGCCCTTCCCTGCTGCCGCCGGCGCGGGGGGTGGGATGACTTTTTGAAAAGGAGTGCGTCATGAGCCGCAACCGCTTTCAAAAACAGAAGAGGAATCTGGCCCCGCTGCGGGAGCTGCTGCTCCCGGTGGCGGCCTTTGCGCTGGTGGTCGGGCTGTTTGTGCCGGCGCTCTCCTCGGTGAGCAGCACCGCGCGGCAGGCCGAGCGGGACAGCCTTGAGGCTGCCATCCGCCGCAGCGCCGCCCACTGCTATGCCACCGAGGGGGCCTATCCCGAAAGCCTTGACTATCTGTGCAGCCACTACGGCGTGCAGATTGACGAAGAGCGGTATCTGGTGGACTATCAGGTGTTTGCCAGCAATCTGATGCCCTCAATCACGGTGATTGCCCGCGGCGAGTAACGGCGCCGCGCGGCAGAGCGCCGCATCCGCCCGCGCGGGCGGACCATTTATCCTGTGCCGGAGGTGTAACAAATGGCGAAAAGCAAAAGCTCGATGATCGACCTGCTCTTCACGTTGGCGCTGTTCTGCGTTTTCTGCGCCAGCGCGCTCGCGGTCGTGCTCATCGGGGCGGATGTCTACACCTCTACCGTCCGCAGCATGGACCGCAATTACAGCACCCGCACCGCGACCGCCTATCTCGCGGAAAAGGCCCGGCAGGGCGACCGCGCCGGGGCGCTCTCTCTGGGCGAGGTCGAGGGGACGCAGGCGCTGGTGATTGCCACGCAGGGCGAGGACGGCGCCTCCTACACGACCTATATCTACTATTATAACGGCGCGGTCTGCGAGCAGCTGCTCCGCGCGGAGGACACCCCGCTGCTGGCCAACGGCCAGCAGATCGTGGCGGCCGGCGCGCTTGAGATCGAGCCGGTCGCAGATGCGCTGTGGCGGGTGACCGTAACCGGGCCGGACGGCGGCAGCGAACAGATGCTCTTTGGCCAGCGCAGCCGGGAAGGGGGCGCCGTATGAACCGCAAAAATTCCCGCTCTGCCCTGTTTTTGATGGAGCTGATTCTTGCAATCCTCTTTTTTGCCGCAGCGAGCGCGGTCTGCGTGCAGCTCTTTGTCCGCGCGCATCTGATCAGCCGCGACACCCGCGACCTCAATCAGGCGATGGCCAGCGCGCAGTCCGCCGCCGCCGCGCTGCAGGCGGAGGAGGGCGACCTCTCGGCCTGCTGCGACCTGCTGGAGGGCGCTGTTGTGCGGGAGAACGGCATCTTAGTGCTGGGATATGACGATAACTGGCAGCCCGCCGACGACGGTGCGAAGCCGGATTATCTGCTGCAGATCACTGCCGAGGAGAGCGGCGAGGCGCAGATTACCGTGACCCGCCAACAGGACGCCGAGGTGCTGATCCTGCTGCCGCTGTACTGCCACACCCCGCTGACCCTTGATTGACCCCGCTGATCCCACAAAAAAGGAGGGAGCCCTATGACCGAACGCAAAAACAAAAGCACGGGAAGGACCGGACTTGGGGTCGGGGCATCCTCGATTCTTGTGATCTTTGTGCTGCTCTGCCTTGTCACCTTTGCCACCCTGTCGCTGGTTAGCGCCCGGGCGGACCGCAACCTGTCCCAGAAGGCGGTCGACCACACGCTGGAATACTACACCGCCTCCAATGAGGCGGAGCGGATCCTCGCGCAGGCGGACAGCCTGCTCGCCGACTGCGCCGCGCAGGCCGCCGATGAGGCGGCGTATCAGGCCCTCGCTGCCCGGCAGCTGGCCCAGCTGGGCGAGCTGGAGACCTCCGACGGCGCCGTGACCCTGTGCTACACCGTCCCGATTAACGAGAACCAGACCCTCTGCTGTGAGATCGCCGCGGTTTGGCCGCAGCAGTCCGGCGACGGGTTTTACCGGATTGCCCGCTGGCAGGTCGAGAGCACCGGCGAGTGGCAGCCGGACGAGGGGCTGCCGGTCTACGGCGGCGGCGAAACCGCAGCGCTGCCGGGCCAGCCCTGACCCCCTCCAATCATCCAAACAGCCGGCGGCGCGTCTGCCGCTCCCCTCTTTTTTCGGGTGCGGCCCGCGCCGCCTTTGTGTTTACACATTTGTCGATTTGATTTTTTGCCGAAAGGATCTGGCTTTATGGATATTACTGTTCAGCTCAAGGACGCGCTGGCAC
Source organism: uncultured Pygmaiobacter sp. (assembly GCA_944386515.1). Classification (GTDB taxonomy): domain Bacteria; phylum Bacillota; class Clostridia; order Oscillospirales; family Ruminococcaceae; genus Pygmaiobacter. The sequence continues at coordinate 1,230 of CALXBJ010000128.1, read as the reverse complement.
ACGGCGCATCCGACATCTTCATCGTCGCCGGCCGCCCGATGGTCTACAAGGTGAACGGCCAGCTGACCAACATCAACGACAGCCGGCTGCTGCCCGCCGACACCGAGGCGTTTGTGCGGCAGATCTATGAGCTGGCGCACCGCCCCATCGAGCCGCTGCTCGAGACCGGGGACGACGATTTTTCCTTTGCGGTACAGGGGATCTCCCGCTTCCGGGTCAGCGCGTACCGGCAGCGCTCCAGCCTCGCCGCGGTGGTGCGGGTCATCCGGTTTGAACTGCCGGACCCCGCCGCGCTGCACATCCCGGAGTCGGTGCTGCGGCTGGCCGACCGCACCAAGGGGATGGTGCTGGTCACCGGGTCTGCCGGCAGCGGCAAATCCACCACCCTCGCCTGCATGATCGACCGGATCAACTCCCAGCGGCCCGACCACATCATCACGTTGGAGGACCCGCTGGAGTACCTGCACAGCCACAAGATGAGCATTGTCAGCCAGCGGGAGACCGGCAGCGACACGGCGAGCTATCTGACCGCGCTGCGGGGCGCGCTGCGCCAAAGCCCCGACGTCATCCTGCTGGGCGAGATGCGGGACTATGAGACGATCAACGTCGCGATGACTGCCGCTGAGACCGGGCATCTGCTCTTCTCGAGCCTGCACACCGTCGGCGCCGCAAACACCATCGACCGCATCCTCGACGTCTTCCCCCCAAACCAGCAGCATCAGATCGCGGTGCAGCTTGCAATGGTTCTGCAGGCGGTGGTCAGCCAGCAGCTGCTGCCCACGGTGGACGGCGGCCTGCTGCCCGCCTTTGAGGTGATGGTGGTCAACCCCGCCATCCGCAACATGATCCGGGAGAACAAGATCCACCAGATCGACACCGTCATTGCGGCTTCCTCCGAGGAGGGGATGATCTCGATGGACGCGAGCATCCTCAACCTGCTGCGCGCCGGGCAGATCACCGAGCGCACCGCGCTGACCTATGCCGCAAATCCAGAGCTGCTTGCCAAAAAGATGAAGCTGTGACCTGATTTCGGTCCACTGCGCCGCGGCATTTTCTCCGCTTTTCCGCCAAATTTTGTATTATAATCACAAAATATTACACCCTGTTTTCTCTTTTGACCGAGAAAACAGGGTGTTTTTTTTTTTTTTTTTTTTTTCTCTCTCAGTGTCGGCACTGCTCTCTTCTTTCCCGCTTCTCCTGTAGTGTGCGGCGTGAGGGCCCTCCCTATCC
>CALXBJ010000127.1 GCA_944386515.1 uncultured Pygmaiobacter sp. | reverse complement strand
CAGCTGTGTGATCTGACGCTGGAGCACCCGGTGGAGACCGAAATTCTGATCCCGGACTATCAGCCCGAGATCTTCAAGATCGTGAAAAGCTTTGTCACGCCGGTGCTGCTGCAAAAGCAGGTCCTCGGCGGGAAGCTGACGCTGGAGGGGTATCTGCGGGTCAGCGTGCTGTATCAGGGCGAGGAGGAACAGAACCTCTGTCAGGTGGAACAAAAACTGCCCTTTTCCAAATCGGTTGAGCTGAAAAATGGGGAGTACGACAGCTATCGGGTGAATGTGCGTGGGGAGAGCGAATACCTCAACACGAGGGCGATCAATTCCCGCAGGGTCGATGTCAAGGGGGCATATGCCTTCGGTGTGGTCGTTCTGGGGCAGGCGCAGCAGGAGGTTGTGACCGCGCTGTCGGGTGCGGGCGCGCAGCAGAAGCTGACGCAGGTGCCCTTTACCCGCATCGCCGGTGCGTGCGAGAAAAACTTCTCGGTCGAGGACGCGCTGGAATTTCCCAGCGCCCCGCTGGCAATCTTATACACCAACTGCACCGGCACGGTGGATGAGATCCGGCTGATCTCCGGCAAGGCGGTGGTCAAGGGGCGCCTGCAGGTCCGCATCACCTACCGCAGCGAACCGGGATACCGGCTGGAGCAGGCTGAGAAGGAGCTGCCCTTCAACCAGATTGTCGACCTCGAAAATCTCGACGAGGAATGCAGCTGCCATGTCGAGATCATCCCCCACGGCTGCACATTGGTCGAGGGCGGGACGGAGGAAAATGCCGTCTCCCTCAGCGTGTCCTGCGGACTCTCGCTGATGGTGCTGCGGCAGAATATGGTGTATGCGGTCTGCGACGCCTTTTCGACCCGCTGGAATGCCGAGGTCACGACCCGGCAGCTGGCGGCGGAGCATCTTGTGGACGATTTCCACAACACCGTCACCGCCGCAGGCTCCGGCGCGCTGCCGGACGAGGGCTGCACCCTCATCGACTGCCTTGCCACCGTGCTGCCGCCCGAGACGGTGACCGACGCGGGGGAGATCAGTATCCGCGGCAAGGTGATCGCGCACCTGCTCTGCTGCAACAGTCTGGGGGAGCTTGAGTGCTACGACAAGGTCTGTGAGTACCTTCTGCCCAAGCGCTATCCCGCCGGCGCGGATGGGGTGACGGTGGAGGTGCGCGCGCAGTTTGAGGAGGCCAAGGCCCAGAAAAACGGCGCGGAGGCCAGCTGTGAGGTCACGGTCTCGGTGAGCGGGATTGTGATGGAAAAACAAAAGCTCGAGCTGCTGGAGGAGATCCGGTGTGAGGAGCCGCTCGCGCGGGAGGACGACCTTCCGCTGCGGGTCTACTACGGCAGGGCGGGGGAGGAGCTGTTTGAGATCGCAAAGCGGTATCACGCGGACCCCGCGGTGATTGCCGGTGAGAGCGGGACCGAGGGCGAGATCCTGCAGCAGGACACCCGGCTGCTGATCCCGGCGGCGGAGTGAAGGGAGGCGGTGCAAAAATGGATTACAGCATCTACAAGGAGCTGATTGCCCGCACCGGAGGAGACATCTACATCGGGGTTGTCGGGCCGGTGCGCACCGGCAAGAGCACCTTTATCAAAAAATTTATGGAGACGATGGTCCTGCCGGCAATCCGCAGCGAGGGGGTGCGCCAGCGCGCGGTGGATGAGCTGCCCCAAAGCGCGGCCGGCCGCACGATCATGACCACCGAGCCCAAATTCATCCCCGAGCAGGCGATTGAGGTCGAGCTGGAGGAGGGGGTCAAGTTCCGCACCCGCCTGATCGACTGCGTGGGGTATATGGTCAGCGGCGCGATGGGAAACGCCGAGGGCGAAAAGCCGCGGATGGTGAAAAGCCCGTGGTTTGAGGAGGAGGTCCCCTTTGACCTCGCCGCGGAGACCGGGACAAAAAAGGTGATCTGTGAGCACTCCACCATCGGGCTGGTGATCACCACCGACGGCAGCATCAGCGACATCCCGCGGCAGTCCTATGAGGAGGCCGAGCAGCGGGTTATCGAGGAGATGAAGGCGACCGGCAAGCCGTTTGCGGTGCTGCTCAACTGCGTGTCGCCGGCGTCCAGCGCCGCGGCGGCGCTGGCGGAGCAGCTGACACAGCGGTATCAGGTCGCGGTGCTGCCGGTCAGCTGTGTGGACCTAAACGAGGAGGCCATCGGAGGCATCCTCAAAAATGTGCTCTATGAGTTTCCGATTCGGGAAATCGGCTTTTCGATCCCGCGGTGGGTGACCATGCTGGAGCAGGACCACTGGCTGCAGCAGGACCTCTATGCCGCGGTGCGGCGGTTCGCCGAGACGGTGGACCGGATCCGGGATCTGCAGGCGGGGCGGAAGATCGAGAGCGAGTTTGTCGCCGATTCCGGGGTGAGCGCCATCGACCTCGGCGCGGGGACGGCGCGGGTCGAGGTGACGCTGCAGCCGGACATCTTTTACCGGGTGCTGGGCGAGACCACCGGTCTTGAGATCTGCGATGAGGCCAGCCTGATGCCCTGCATCATCAACCTTGCGCGGATCCGCAAAGAGTATGAAAAGATCAAGGACGCGATGGATCAGGTCGAGGCGACTGGTTACGGCATCGTGATGCCGACGATCGACGAGCTGCATCTGGAGGAGCCGGAGATCGTGCGCCAGTCGGGGCGATACGGGGTGAAGCTGCGGGCCAGCGCCCCCTCCATCCAGATGCTGAAGGTCAACATCACGACCGAGATCAACCCCATCGTGGGGTCGGAGAAGCAGAGCGAGGAACTGGTGCGCAGTATGCTGCAGGAGTTTGAGGAGGATCCCATCCGGATCTGGGAGTCCAACATCTTCGGCAAGTCGCTGCATGAGCTGGTGAACGAAGGGCTGCAGGGCAAGCTGCTGCATATGCCCTCAGAGGCGCGGATGAAGCTGCAGGAGACGATGGAGCGGGTCATCAATGAGGGCTGTCAGGGGCTGATCTGCATCATCCTCTGAGCGCTGCGGCACAAAGCGGCGGCATATCTTGACAAAACAGCGGGCGGCGGGACCCTATATGCGGGGTTTCCGCCGCCCGTTCGCATACCCTGCGCACCGTGGCCCATACTGAGAGGAACGGCGGTTTTTACAGGCGCGAAAAGTTGATTTGATTATTGCGGTAGAATGTTGTAAAATATACAGGATAGAGCGGTTTTGTCGGCGCGGTCCCTTGCGCTGCCGCCGAGGATTAAATTCAACAGGCGAAGGGAGCACGGCACGGCCTTTTGCCGCATAGAGATTGGTGATATGATGTCAAGAGCCATTGGGGAGATCCTGCGCCGTTACCGCAGGTTGTTCCTCGTCCTGTTTGATATGGTCGCGGTCAGTGCGGCGTATATCGGAACCTGGATGCTGACCCTGACCGGCAGCGACCTGCTGGAAGAGAGCATGATCGGCGCGGCGGGGGTCAGCGTGGACCCCTACCGCAAGTACTTCAGCCTTATGGTGGCCAGCTGCTTCTTTTTTGTCAGCTGTTATATTATCGTCTACGCCTTTATGGGGATGTATGACAGCCT
>CALXBJ010000126.1 GCA_944386515.1 uncultured Pygmaiobacter sp. | reverse complement strand
CCAGATCGTCGTTGATGAGGTTGTCCGCAGCCTCGACTGCGATGAGGAGACCCGTGCCAAGATCTATGATAATGTGCTGCCTCAGATCATTGTCTCCGGCTTTACCTCCGTCACCGTTGCGTCGGTTGTCTTCGCCGGCCTTATCTGCCCGATAATTTTCTGATTGAATTTTATCGTCATTCAGAAAAATCGAAACAATCAAAAAAAGAGACCCGCGTGTCGGGTCTCTTTTTTTCGTGAAGGAGCGCGAAAAAACGCGCCGAGGCGCGGGCGTTGCGCCCGAAAGCGGAAAAGTGCAGCGGCGGGATTGGGGTTGATTTTGCGGGTGAAATAGGATATACTTATGAAAAAATTATGAACAATGCGGAATTGTGGGATTGTTTTTTGGTAAAATTGGCCTATTCTGAGGCATTGTCTCAGGGGTTATAGATAAAATAGGGGCGTGCGGTGCACACCGGCCGCCAAAGGAGGATGAAATGATGGACCACAAACTGATCTGTGATATTCTGAACAGTGAGATGGAACTCGCAACCGGGTGTACCGAGCCCGCGGCAATCGCGCTGTGTGCGGCAAATGCCCGCGCACATCTCAAGGGTGAGGTTGCGCAGCTGACGGTATTGGCGAGCGTCAACATCATCAAGAACGCGATGGCCGCGGGCATCCCCGGCACCAAATTCACCGGCATCGACTACGCCGCCGCGCTGGGCGCGACGGGGGGCAAGGTTGAGCGGCAGCTGCAGGTGGTGGATGAAGCCAGCGAGGAGGAGCGCCGTCAGGCGATTGAGCTGGTGCAGAGCGGCCGGGTCAAGATGGGGAAAAAGGACACCCCGGAAAAACTGTATGTTGAGGTTGAGGTCAAGAGCGCTGACGGACATCAGGCGAAGGCGATCATTGCCTCGGCCCACACCAACGTCGTCCGGATCGAGGAGGACGGGGTGGCGGTGGTCGACCACCCCATCGGCACGCTGGTCAACGGCGTCTCCCCCGACGTTATCGACGAGACCCTGTCGATCCAGACCATTTTTGACTTTGTCAACGAGCTGGACCGCGAAAAGGACGACCTGCACATGATTGAGCAGGCGATTGCGGTCAACACCCGGATCTCGGAGGAGGGGATGCGGGGCGATTACGGCCTGAACATCGGCCGCAACATCGCCAAGGCCCGTGCCAAGGGGTACATGAGCGATGATCTGGTCACCAACGCGATGGAGGCGACCGCCAGCGGCGCCGACGCCCGGATGGCGGGCGCGAATGTGCCGGTGGTCACCAACTCCGGCTCGGGCAATCAGGGCATCACCGCGACGATGCCGGTGGTCAGCGCCGCAAAGACGCTGGGCATCGACGAGGACAAGATGTTCCGCGCGGTGACGCTGGCCCATCTGATGGGCATCCACATCCACTGCCGTTTCGGGCTGCTCAGCGGCCTGTGCGGCGCGACGGTGGCCGGCACCGGCTCGGCCTGCGGTCTGGTCTACCTGCTGGGCGGGGACGTCAAGCAGATCGGCTATGCGGTCAACAATATGCTGGGCGACGTCACCGGTATGCTCTGCGACGGCGCGAAGGCGGACTGCGCGCTCAAGATCAGCACCTGTGTCAACACCGCGTTCCAGTGCGCGTTTATGGCGCTGGACAATGTCTGCGTACAGCCCAGCGACGGTATCGTGGACAGTGATCCCGAGCAGACGATCAAGAACTTTGTCCGGCTGGGCAACGAGGGCTCGCCCGTCATGGACGACATTGTGCTGGACGTGATGCTGACAAAGCGCAAATAAACAGCGGTTTGCGCGGCAATTTTATCAGACGAAGGAGGTAATGGATCCCAATGGAAGCGTTTAAGGAAATTATCACCAATAATGCGGTTCTGGCGCTGCTCTGCGTGGCGCTGGCCTATGCAATCGGAGACATCATCGGCGTGCTCTCCAAGGCGTGGGTGCCCTCGGTCTTTGTGGTCGCTGTGCTCTTCATTATCGGCTACTGGACCTTCTTCCCGACCGAGATCGTCACCGCCGCAGGGTTTGGCGCGCCCTTTACCAGCACCATCTGCATCTATCTGCTCATCACCCACATGGGCACCACCATCTCGATCAAGGAGCTGCTCCAGCAGTGGAAGATCATCGTCATCTGTCTGGCGGGCCTTGCCGGCATGATCCTGTTGTGCATGGTGCTGGCCTGGACCGGCATCGTGGATTGGAACTATGTCATCTCCGGCCTGCCCCCGCTCACCGGCGGCATCGTCGCGGCGGTCACCATGAAGGATGCCGCCACCGCGCTGGGCCTTGCGGACGTCGCGGCGCTGGCGATCATCATGTACTGCGCGCAGGGCTTTGCCGGCTACCCGCTGACCGCCTTCTGCCTCAAGCGCGAGGGCCGCAACCTGCTCAAGGCCTATCGCTCCGGCGCGGTCAAGAAGGCCGCCGCGGGCGCCGTGGATGCGGTCGACGGCAAGATGAAGACCGAGGAGACCGGCAAAAAGCTGATCCCCCCGCTGCCCGACAAGTTCTTCACCACCTCGGTTGCCATCCTCAAGCTCTCGGTTGTCGCGCTGGGCGCCTTCTATATGGGCAAGATCAAGTTTCCCGGCATCGGCGCAATCAGCGGCGCGGTCTGGGCGCTGATTCTGGGCATCATCTTCACCGAGCTGGGCTTCCTCGACCGCAGCATCCTCAACAAGTGCGGCTGCTTCAACTTTATCTGCTTTGCGCTGATGCTGTATGTCTTTGACGGCCTCAAGCAGGCCACCCCCGAGATGCTGCTTTCGGTCCTTGGGCCGCTGGTCATCATCATCGTTGTCGGCGTCGCCGGCATGGGCGTGCTGGCCGTCATCGCCGGCAAGCTGCTCAAGGTCAGCCCCTATATGGCCTTTGCCACCGCGCTGACCGCACTGTACGGCTTCCCGCCGAACCTCATCCTCACCACCGAGGCATCCAAGGCACTGGCGGAGAATGATGAGGAGTATCAGTACCTGATGGATACCATGCTGCCGCAGATGATCGTCGGCGGTTTTGTCACCGTCACCATCACCTCGGTCATCATCGCCGGCCTGTTTGTCCCGCTGCTGCGCGGCTGATTTACAACGGACCGACACCATAGCTTATCTGGTCAAGGGGGACCGCCGGCGCTCGGCGGTCCCCCTTTTCTTACCCCGCCCGCCAAGAGCCGCGCGGCGGTGTGTGATAAAAAGAAAAAAACACGGCAAAAGCCTATCCCTTTTGAAACAACTATGATAAAATAAGACAAATCATCCGCGGGCGCGGGCAAGGTTTTTTTGCGGGCCGCCGCCCGGGGGATAAAGGAGGAGAATGACAATGGATATCAGAGCTTTGGCGGAAAAGTACGAGAGCTATGTCATCGAGCAGCGCCGCTGGTTCCACGCGCATCCCGAGCTTTCTTGGGAGGAGTTTGCAACCACCGACGCCATCGCGGCCCAGCTGGAGCAGATGGGCCTTGAGGTCAAGCGCTTTTCCAATGGGCTTGCCGGCTGCACCGCGATGATCTGGGGCGGCAAGGCAAAGCCCGGCTGCAAGACGGTTGCGCTGCGGGCCGACATCGACGCGCTGCCGGTGGAGGAGAAGACCGGCCTGCCGTTTGCCAGCGAGAACGCCGGCTGTATGCACGCCTGCGGCCACGACAACCACATCGCGATGCTGCTGGGCGCGGCCAAGATCCTCACCGAGATCAAGGACGAGCTGCAGGGCAATGTCAAGCTGCTGTTCCAACCGGCGGAGGAGAGCTGCCACGGCGCCGAGCCCTGCATCGCGCAGGGGGCCCTCGACGGGGTGGACGCCATCTTTGGCCAGCATATCTGGGACGGTCTGGACGCGCCCTATCTGAATATCCAGCCCGGCGCGCGGATGGCCAGCTGCGACAACTTCACCCTGACCGTTGAGGGCGCTTCCTCCCACGGCAGCGCGCCGCATCTGGGGGTGGACGCCATCGTCGCGGCGACCGCCATCATCATGAACCTGCAGACCATCGTCTCCCGCAACAACAACCCGCTCAACGGGCTTGTCGTCACCATCGGCGAGATCCACGGCGGCCAGCGCTGGAATGTCGTCGCCGGCAAGGTGGTCATGGAGGGCACCTGCCGCACCCACTCCCGCGAGATGCGCGCCCAGATCGAGCCGCTGATCCGCCGGGTGGCGGAGTCCACCGCCGCGGCCTACAAGGCGAAGGCGACCCTCAAATATGAGGCGTTCCCCGGCCCGGTCATCAACGATCAGGAGGAGCTCAACCGGATCGCCCATGACGCCGCGGTCAAGCTGTACGGCGAGGAGGGCATCAAGGAGATGCCCAAGCTGATGGGCAGCGAGGATTTCGCCTATGTCATGGAAAAGGTTCCCGGCGTTTTCGGTTTCCTCGGCAGCCACGACGCGGACCACACGGCCAGCAACCACAACGACCACTATGATGTGCCGGAGAGCGTCCTCAAGCGGGGCGCCGCGATGCACGC
>CALXBJ010000125.1 GCA_944386515.1 uncultured Pygmaiobacter sp. | reverse complement strand
AGCGGCTTTGCCAGAGTGCGGGTGGACGGGAACCTCTACGAGCTTGACGAGGAGATCCGCGGCCGTCTGGCCGATTCGCTGGAGACGGCGCTCGGCCTGACCGGCAGCATCGTGACCATTGACGTGATCGGCGGGGAGGAGATGACCTTCTCCCAGAACTACGCCTGCCCGGACCACGGCGTCTCGGTGGAGGAGCTGACCCCGCGGATGTTCAGCTTCAATAACCCCTTCGGCGCCTGTGAGACCTGCACCGGCCTTGGCACCTTTATGCGGGTGGACCCCGAGCTGATTCTGCCCAACAAAAACCTGTCTATCCGGCAGGGGGCGGTCAAGGCGAGCGGCTGGTACTATGCCCCCGGCTCGGTCAGCGAGATGTACTACAAGGGCCTTGGCAAAAAAGACGGCTTTGACCTTGACACCCCGATCAAGGAGATGTCCAAGGAGGCGGTCCACGCGCTGCTCTACGGCACCGGCGGGGAAAAGCTGACCCTTTACCGGGAGACGGAAAACGGGACCGGCCGGTACACCACCGATTTTGAGGGGCTTGTCAACAACCTCGAGCGCCGGTTCCGGGAGACCAACAGCGAGTGGATGAAGGACGAGATCGCCGGCTTTATGACCGGGGTCGAGTGCCCGACCTGCCACGGCAAGCGGCTGAAAAAGACCTCGCTCGCGGTCACGGTTGGCGGGATCAACATCAGCGAGTTCACCAGCCGATCGGTCAAGGACGAACTGGAATTTTTAGACAAGATCGAGCTGACCGAGCGCGAGCAGATGATCGGCGACCGGGTGCTCAAGGAGATTCGGGAGCGGCTGGGCTTCTTGCAGAGCGTCGGTCTGGAATACCTGACCCTCGCCCGCAACGCGCAGACCCTCTCGGGCGGCGAGAGCCAGCGGATCCGGCTCGCGACCCAGATCGGCTCCTATCTGGTCGGGGTGCTGTATATCCTCGACGAGCCGAGCATCGGCCTGCACCAGCGGGACAACAACAAGCTGATCGCGACCCTCAAACGGCTGCGGGACCTTGGCAACACTCTGATTGTGGTCGAGCACGACGAGGACACGATGCGGGCGGCGGACTATATCGTGGACATCGGCCCCGGCGCCGGGGTGCACGGCGGCGAGCTGGTGGCCTGCGGCACCGTCGACCAGATCATGGCGGAGCCGCGGTCGGTCACCGGGCAGTACCTGTCCGGCAAAAAGAAGATCAAGGTTCCCAAGACCCGGCGAGCGGGCAACGGCCAGTTCCTGCGGGTGGTCAATGCCAGCCAAAACAACCTGAAGAACATCACGGTGGACTTCCCCCTCGGAGTGATGACCTGCGTCACCGGCGTCTCGGGCAGCGGCAAGTCCAGCCTTGTCAACGACATCCTCTACAAGAAGCTCGCCAGTGAACTCAACGGCGCCAAGCTGCGCCCCGGCCGGTTTGAGGCGATGGAGGGGCTGGACCGGATCGACAAGGTGATCGGGATCGACCAGTCCCCCATCGGGCGGACCCCCCGCTCCAACCCCGCGACCTACACCGGGGTGTTCACTGATATCCGCAACCTCTTCGCCCAGACCACCGACGCCAAGATGCGTGGCTACAACGCCGGGCGCTTCTCCTTCAACGTCAAGGGCGGCCGGTGCGAGGCCTGCGAGGGCGACGGCATCATCAAGATCGAGGTGCACTTTCTGCCGGACATCTATGTGCCCTGCGAGGTCTGCAAGGGCAAGCGGTACAACCGGGAGACGCTGGAGGTGCGCTACAAAGATAAGAACATCTATGACGTGCTGGACATGACCGCGGAGGAGGCGGTTGCCTTCTTTGAGAACATCCCCCGCATCCGCCGCAAGATCCAGACCCTCGTCGATGTGGGCCTTGGCTATATCAAGCTGGGGCAGAGCGCGACCACCCTGTCCGGCGGCGAGGCGCAGCGGGTCAAGCTGGCGCTCGAGCTGGCGAAGGTGAGCACCGGCAAGACGGTCTATATTCTGGACGAGCCGACCACCGGCCTGCACACCGCCGACGTGCACAAGCTCATCAAGGTGCTGCAGAAGCTGGTGGACGCCGGCAACACGGTCATCATCATCGAGCACAACCTTGACATCATCAAGGTCTGCGATCACATCATCGATCTGGGCCCCGAGGGCGGCGACGCCGGCGGCTGCATCGTCGCGACCGGCACCCCGGAACAGATTGCGCAGAACCCCAACAGCTATACCGGGCAGTACCTCAAGCCGCTGCTCGCCCGCGCCGATGCCAAAAAGAGGGAAGCCGGTTGCCCGGACGGCGAAAAAAGTGTATAATATATAGATGCTTTCGCCGGGAGAAAAAGGCGGCGGAGGGGCCAAAACGGAGGTGCAGCGTTGCAGTATCAGGATTTTGTAGAGCAGGACAGGGTCATCGACGAGATCGCGAACTATTACGATCATCCGCCCGCGGCCTATGTGCACTCCTTCGGCTGCCAGCAGAATGTGAACGACGGCGAGAAGATCAAGGGCGTTTTGCTGCAGGCGGGATATAATCTGACCGATCAGGTGCAGCAGGCGGATCTGGTGGTCTTCAACACCTGCGCGGTGCGGGAGCACGCCCAGCAGCGGGTCTACGGCAACATCGGCGCGCTCAAGGCGCTGAAAAACGCAAACCCCAAGCTGCTGATTGCCATCGGCGGCTGCATGGTACAGCAGAAGGAGGTCGTCGACAAGCTGCGGCAGAGCTTCCCCTATGTGGACGTTGTCTTTGGGGTCAACGCAATCGAAAAGCTGCCCGGAATGCTCGCCCAGCGGATCCGGGTCAAAAAGCGGGTGCTGATGGAGCCGGCGGAGCGGTATGACATCGTCGAGAACCTGCCCATCCACCGCGACAGCAATTTCAAGGCGTGGCTGCCCATCATGTACGGCTGCGACAACTTCTGCTCCTACTGCATTGTGCCATTTGTCCGCGGGCGGGAGCGCAGCCGCAAGCCGGAGGACATCCTCGCGGAGTTTCGCTCCCTTGTGCAGAGCGGTTATAAGGAGATCACCCTGCTGGGGCAGAACGTCAACAGCTACGGCAAGGGGCTGGAGCGCAAGATCGACTTTGCCGACCTGCTCGCGCTGCTCGCCGAGCAGGAGGGGGACTTCCGCATCCGGTTCATGACCAGCCATCCCAAGGATGCCAGCCGCAAGCTGATTGACACCATCGCCTCCCACGAGAAGATCTGCAAGAACCTGCATCTGCCGGTGCAGAGCGGTTCGGACCGGATCCTCGTCCAGATGAACCGGAAATACGATACCGCGCAGTATCTGGGGCTGATCGACTATGCCCGCAAAACCATCCCCGAGATGACCTTTTCCAGCGACATCATCGTCGGGTTCCCGGGCGAGACGGAGGAGGATTTTGAGCAGACGGTGGAGCTGGTGCGCCGGGTGCGGTATGTCCAGCTGTTCACCTTTATCTTCTCCCGCCGCAGCGGCACCCGCGCCGCGCTGATGCAGGACGACACCCCCTACAAGGTCAAGGCGGAGCGGATCAACCGGCTGATTAAGATTCAGGACGAGATCGCCCGGGAGGAGGCTGCTTTGCTCGCCGGTGAGCGCTGCAGGGTTCTGATCGAATCGGCCGCGCGCAGTGAGGGACAGCTGTCCGGCCGGCTGGACAACAACCTCGTGGTCGAATTTGACGGCGACCCCTCGCTGATCGGCAGCTTTGCCGAGGTGCGGATCACCGGCAGTAAAGGGATTTACCTTTCCGGGGAGCTTTGCGGCTGAACCGGGGGAAATAGATTTTAGAGTAATAAGATAAAGGAGTATTGGAAAGATGGATATTATTGATCAGGTCAGAGCGCTCGCACTGGAGCTGCAGAAGGATCAGCGCTATCTCGTGCTCGAGAACGCGCGGCGGATGAACGACGCCGACGAGGAGCTGCAGCAGCAGATCGGGGAGTTCAACCTCGCCCGGATTGACCTCAACAACGAGATCAGCAAGCCGGAAAAGGACGCCGACCGGATTGCCTCCCTCAATGAGAAGATCCAGAAGATCTACGGCGACATCATGAGCAACGAGAGCATGGTGGCCTACAATGAGGCGAAGGGTGAGGTCGACCAGCTGATGCAGTATATCAACGCGATCCTCGTGACCGCCGTCAACGGCGGCGACCCGATGACCGTTGAGGAGCCCTCCTCCTGCGGCGGGGATTGCTCCGGCTGCAGCGGCTGCCACTAAAAATAGGAATACGGCTGCCGCGGGGATCCGATGCGGAATCCCGCGGCGCTTTTGAAAGAACGGGATCTTCGGGGTGTAAAGCCCAAATGCTTGTTAGGGTGGTGTGCACGGTTTGGCAGAGCTTTCGCCGATGATGCGGCAGTATTTTGAGATCAAAGAACAGTATAAGGACACGATCCTCTTTTTCCGGCTGGGCGATTTTTACGAGATGTTCTACGACGACGCCCTGCTTGTCTCGAAAGAGCTGGAGCTGACCCTGACCGGCAGGGACTGTGGTCAGGAGGAGCGCGCGCCGATGTGCGGGGTGCCGTATCATTCCTGCGAGGGCTACATCGCCCGGCTGATTGCCAAGGGGTACAAGGTCGCCATCTGTGAGCAGATGGAGGATCCCGCCAAGGCGAAGGGGCTTGTCAAGCGGGACATCATCCGGGTCATCACCCCCGGCACCGTGATCGAGAGCAGTATGCTCGACGACGCGCGCAACAACTATATCGGCTCAGTCTTTCTGCGCGGGGGGCAGGCGGGGATCTGCTTTGCGGACATCTCCACCGGCACCTGCCATGCGACCCAGCTGGAGGAGGGGGAGCTTGACGCCCAGATCATCGGGGAGCTGTGCCGCTTTTCCCCCAGCGAGCTGCTCTTCAACAGCGAGATTTTAAAGCACAAATCCATCACCGAGTATATCAAGAACCACATGGCCTGCTCGGTGGAGCTGCTGGATGACGCGGATTATGAGCCGAAGGACGCCCTTTCGCGGATGCGGGGGCAGTTTGGCGATTTCGAGGCGCTTCTCGGCATCCGGCGGGACGGGGTGATCTTTTTCAGCCTCGCCTCGCTGCTCGCCTATCTCAGCAAGACCCAGAAAAAGGGGATCGAGCGGCTCCGGACGGTCGACCTCTATTCCGGCAGCCAGTATATGCAGCTCTCGCCGATCACGCGGGCCAACCTTGAGCTGACCGAGACGATACGCGGGCGGGAGAAGAAGGGCACCTTACTCTGGGTGCTCGACAAGACCCAGACCGCGATGGGCAAGCGGCTGATCCGCAGCTGGATTGAGCAGCCGCTGCTTGACCCCGGCGCGATCAATGAGCGGCTGGACGGGGTGGAGGAGCTGTCCAAAAAGAACGTGCTGCGCGCCGACCTGCGCGAGCAGCTCGCTCGGGTATTCGACCTCGAGCGGCTGATGACCCGGGTCATCTACGGGTCTGCCACCCCGCGGGAGCTGCTCTCGATGGCGGCGACCTGCTGCCGCCTGCCCGAGCTGATCGCGCTTTTGGAGAACTGCGAGGCAAACCTGCTGCGGGGGATCCAGTGCGGGATCGACCCGCTGCAGGATGTGCGGACGCTGATTGAAAAGGCGATTGACGAGGAGGCCCCCTCCACCCTCAAGGAGGGCGGGGTCATCCGCGCCGGCTACAACGCCGAGGTGGACGAGCTGCGGCAGATCATGCACGGCGGCAAGGGCTATTTGACCGATCTTGAGGCGAAGCTGCGGGAGGAGACCGGCATCCCGAAGCTGAAAATCGGCTACAACCGGGTGTTCGGCTATTACATAGAGGTCTCCCGGTCGGTGACCACCCCGATCCCGGAGAACTTTGTCCGCAAACAGACCCTCGCCAACGCCGAGCGGTACATCACCGACGAGCTCAAGCAGCTGGAGAACAAGATCCTCGGCGCGGGCGAGCGGCTGGTCGTTCTCGAGCGGGAGCTGTTCGACGAGCTGCTCTCCAAGCTGTCGGGCGAATTGTCCCGGATCCAGACCACCGCCATCAACCTCGCAAAGCTGGATGTCCTTGCGAGCTTTGCGGAGACCGCGGTGCGCAACAGCTATGTCCGCCCGGTGGTGGACGCGGGGGATGAGCTGATCATCCGCGAGGGCCGCCACCCGGTAGTGGAGCAGATGGGGCAGGGGCTCTTTGTTCCCAACGACACCCTCCTCGACTGCGATGAGAACCGAATGATTATCATCACCGGCCCCAACATGGCCGGCAAGAGCACCTATATGCGGCAGAACGCATTGATCTGCCTGATGGCCCAGATCGGCTGCTTTGTCCCCGCAAAGGAGGCACAGGTCGGCATCGTGGACAGCATCTTCACCCGGGTCGGCGCTTCGGACGACCTCGCGGCGGGCAAGTCGACCTTTATGGTCGAGATGACCGAGGTGGCGCAGATCCTCGAGAGCGCGACCCCGAAAAGCCTGATCGTCCTCGATGAGATCGGCCGCGGCACCTCCACCTTTGACGGGATGAGCATCGCCCGCGCGGTGGTGGAGCACATCGCCTCCCGCGCCGGCAAACTGGCCTGCAAGACCCTCTTTGCAACCCATTACCATGAGCTGACCGATCTGGAAAACGCGATCGACGGGGTGAAAAACTACAACATCGCGGTGAAGAAGCGGGGGGACGACATCACCTTCTTGCGGCGGATCGTGCGGGGGCCTGCGGACGACAGCTACGGCATCGAGGTCGCAAAGCTCGCCGGTCTGCCCGAGGAGATCATCACCCGGGCAAAGGAGGTCCTCAAGGTCCTCGAGAGCAGCAGCGTCACCCCAAACCCGGTCATGCAGCTGGATTTCTCCAACTACGAGCGGTTTGAGGAGGAAAAGACCCCGCCCGCCGTGATGAAACGGCTGCGGGAAATCGACGTCGAGACCCTGACCCCGCTCGAGGCGCTGAACATCCTCTACGAGCTCAAACAGCAGATCCAATAACACCGTCCGCGGGCATCCAAAACAAGGCGGGCGGATTCTCAAAAAAGGCAGGTGATCGCCATGGCGGTGATCCATGTACTGGACAAACACACAGCCGAGCTGATTGCGGCGGGCGAGGTGGTCGAGCGCCCCTCCTCGGTCGTAAAGGAGCTGGTGGAGAATTCCATCGATGCGGGCAGCAGCGTGATCTCGGTTGAGATCAGCCGCGGCGGCGTCGGCAGCATCTCGGTCAGCGACAACGGCAGCGGGATCGAGGCGGAGTATATCGCGACCGCCTTTATCCGCCATGCGACCAGCAAGATCGAAAAGCCGGAGGATCTGGACGCAATCGGGACCCTCGGATTTCGCGGCGAGGCGCTGGCGAGCATCGCGGCCGTCTCCCGGGTCGAGCTGCTCACCCGCACCGAGAAAGACGAGTTCGCCTGCCTGTACCGCCAAGAGGGTGGGGAAGAGCTCAGCGCGGAGGCGGCCGCCCGCCCGGTCGGGACGACGGTCACCGTGCGGGACCTCTTTTACAATGTGCCCGCCCGGATGAAATTTTTAAAGAAGGACGCCAGTGAGGGCAACTATGTGGGGGAGGTCGTGCTGCGGCAGGCCCTCGCCCACCCGGATATCTCCTTCCGGTTCGTCAAGGAGGGCAAGGAGCAGTTTCTCACCCCGGGGGACGGCGACCCGATGAGCGCAATCCGCGCCGTTTTGGGCAGGGAGTTCTCCAAAAGCCTGCTCGGCGTCCTGTACCAGCAGGGCCCGATGGCGGTGGAGGGCTATGTGACCGCCCCCATCGCCTGCCGCGGCAGCCGCTCGATGCAGTTTTTCTATGTGAACGGGCGGCAGATACAGGACCGCACCCTGATGGCAGCCCTCGAGGCCGCCTACAAGGGGGTCATGATGCAGGGCAAGTTCCCCGGCTGCGTGCTCAACCTGACCATGCCGCCGGAGCGGGTGGATGTCAATGTGCACCCCGCCAAAACCGAGGTCCGATTCGCGAACACCGGGGAGATCTTCGACCTGATGTATAAGGCGGTCCGGGGTGTCGTCACCCGGAACGACACCCCCAAAAAGCAGCTCGACCTCTCGGCGGCAGCGCCGCAGCCTGCGCCGCAGGCCGTGCCCGCCGCGCCAAGGGCAGAGCGCCCGTCGGCAGAGGCGGAGCAGATTACCATCCCCGTTCCGCCGGCGCCGGCGCCGCAAAGGCCGGTGCAGACAGCTGTTGCCCCCGCCGCCCCCACTGGCGACGGGATGCTGCACCAGACCTCCCAGATCGCCTATCAGACCCGCCGCTCGCTGCGCGCGCTGGACATTGAAAAGACGCCGGAGGAAGAGCCTGCGCTGCAGGTCCGCTCTGCGCCGGTCCTCCCGCCGCAGGAGCGCGCGCAGGATCGCCCGGCAGCGCCGCAGCCCGAGACAGAGCGGCCCGCCCTCGCGGCGGCGCCGGTCCAGACGATGGAAGAGGCCGCCCCTTCGACAGGATCCGCGCCCCAAGGCGAGGAAAAAACGCTAAAATATATCGGGGAGGCCTTCCGCACCTATATCCTCGCCGAGTGCGAAGACGAGATCATCCTGATCGACAAGCACGCCGCCCATGAGCGGATCCTCTATGAGAAGCTGGTCGCCGGCTACGGCAGGGTGGCGGGGCAGATGCTGATGACCCCGGTCAGCGTCACCCTCTCGGCGGCGGAGAAGAACGCGCTGCTGGCGGAGGAGACGCTGCTGCAGAACGCCGGCTTTGAGGTGGAGGATTTCGGCGGGGCGAGCGTGCTGGTGCGGGCGGTGCCCGCGAATGTGCCGGTCGAGAGCGTGGAGCGGCTGACCGAGGAGATCGCGGCAAAGCTCGCCAGCGGCAGCAGGGACACCTTGAGCGAAAAGACCGACTGGGTGCTGCACTCCATCGCCTGCCGCGCGGCGATCAAGGCGGGGGACAAGGACCCCGCGCCGGCGCTGCTCGCACTGGCGCGCCAGATCCTCAGCGGCGCGGTGCCGCCCTTCTGCCCGCGCGGGCGGCCGGTGCTGATCAGACTGACACAAAAGGAGCTGGAAAAACAGTTTGGCCGCAGAGAATAAGATAAAGGTGCTGGTGGTGCTGGGGCCCACCGCATCGGGCAAGACGGGGCTCGCCATCCGGCTGGCACAGCGCTTTGGCGGGGAGATCCTCTCCGCCGATTCGATGCAGATCTACCGCGGGCTGGACATCGGCACCGCCAAGGCGACCGCCGCCGAACAGGCGGCAGTCCCGCACCATCTGATCGACATTCGGGATCCCGACGAGCTGTTCAGCGTGGCGGAATACACCGATTTGGCGCACCGGACCATCCGCGAGATCGCCGGCCGCGGCAAGCTGCCGATCCTCGCGGGCGGGACGGGGCTATACCTCTCCTCGCTGCTCGAGGGGGTGCGCTTCTCGGACGAGCCGGCCGACGACGGGCTGCGCGCCCGCTTGGCGCAGCAGGCGCAGCAGCTGGGGGACGCCGCGATGTACGAGCGGCTGATGGAGATCGACCCCGAGAGCGCGCGGGGAATCCACCCCAACAACCGCAAGCGGGTGCTGCGCGCGCTGGAACTGTACGAGAAGACCGGCCGAACGATGAGCGACCAGCGCAGGCAGTCCAAACCGGAACAGAGGCCCTATGATGCGCTGGTGCTTGGGCTGAACTATCCGCTGCGGGAACAACTGTACGAGCGAATCGGCCTCCGGGTCGACCAGATGCTCGAGCAGGGGCTCCTCGCGGAGGCAAAACGCGTCTTTGACCACCGCGACCGCTGGGTCACGGCGGCACAGGCAATCGGCTATAAAGAGTTCTTTCCCTATTTCGAGAGCGGGGCCGCCCTTTGCGGCTGCGTCGAGCAGCTCAAGCAGGCGACCCGGAACTACGCCAAGCGCCAGCTGAGCTGGTTTCGCCGGATGGAGGAGACCGTCTGGCTGGATGCGTCGGATCCTCAGCCGCAGGAGCTGGTGCGGCAGTTCCTCCTGTGAGGGAAAGGAGAAGGACCGTAGGCATATTCAAATCTGCGGGCGGCACAAAAACCGCCCCGCGCCGCAGCCTTGCGGCGGAAAGGAAGGCAAACCATGAAGGTAACCAATCTGCAGGACCTCTTTTTGAACGCGCTGCGCCGTGATCGGATCCCGGTCACGGTCTATCTGCTCAGCGGCTATCAGATGCGCGGCACGGTGCAGGGCTTTGACAGCTTTGTCATCATGCTGGACTGCGACGGCAAGCAGAGCATGGTCTACAAGCACGCGGTCTCGACCATCACCCCCACCAGAAGCGTGAAGCTGCAGGACGGGGAGTCGAATGGCTAAGCGGGGGGCCCGCAGCTGGCTGATCCTCGGGATTCTGGCGGCGCTGATCCTCTATATCGCCGCGCAGCTGGTGCCGGTGCTGTTCCGCGGCTATCAGACCCAGACCGCCGTGACCGCCACCCTCGCGGACGCGGTTCCCGCAAAGGGGATCGCCGTGCGGCAGGAGCTGGCGCTCGAGGGAGGCAGCGGCGTGCTGAACTACCTCGTCGCGGACGGCAAGCGGGTCTCCGCCGGCGCGGCGGTCGCAGAGGTGCTCGCCGGGCAGGCGCAGGCGCAGAGCTGGGCGCTGAAAAGCCGGCTGGACGCGCAGATTGCGGCGCTGGAGCAGTCTCAGACGCAGGAACTCGCGGGCGGCATCGACGTGGACCAGCTGATCCGCCAGCAGCAGGAGGGGCTGCTCGACCTGCTCTCGCTGCTCGACAGCCGGCAGTACAGCGAACTGGATTCGGTCAAAAACAGCCTCACCACCATCGCAAACCGGATGCTGGAGGCCTCGGGTCAGGCGATTGACCTCTCCGCACAGATTGCACAGGCAACCGCGCTGCGGGACGCCGCGGCGGCGGCAGCCGGCACGGTGCAGTACCTCTATGCGCCGGGGCAGGGCGGCTATTACTCCTCGATGACCGACGGGATGGAGCAGACCCTCACCCCCGACACGGCGGCTGCGATGGACAGGGGGGAGCTGCTCGCGCTGGTCGAGGGCACGCAGGTGCAGCCGGCACGCTCGGCGGGAAAGGTCATCAGCGATTATGAGTGGTACTATTATTGCTTTGTCGACGCGTCGGCGGCCGAGCGCTTTGTCAGCGAGAGCGGCACGATTGAGGTCGAGATCGATTTCGACTATACCGGCGCGACCGAGATCCCCGCGACCGTCGTCCGGGTGGAGGAGGATCCAAGCGGCGGTCCTGTGCTGGTCGTCTTGATGTGCGACTACATCAACAGCGAGACGGTGAACCTTCGCGCCGAGACCGCGCAGATCTCCTTTGCGCGGTACGAGGGGGTCTGCATCGAGCAGTCGGCCGTGCACATCGTCGCCGACGAAGAGGGCAATCAGGTCAGGGGCGTTTATGTCAAATACGGCAACACGGTGGAGTTCAAGCGGATCGACCCGATCTTTGAGAACGACCACTATGTCATTGTGCCGGCAAAAACGCGGATCGGCTCGGACGAGAACAGCATGAAAAACGAGGTGCTGCTGTATGACGAGATCATCATCTCGGGCAAGGATCTCTACGACGGCAAACTGCTGTAATCGGCACGGTGCGGCCCTTTTTCGGGGATTTGCGGGCAACTATTTCTTCCGCTTTTGTTGACATTGGCGCAAAAAAAAGTGATAATACTAATATCAATGCACAAAAATGCGGGCGGCGTATCATCGCCCGCGCCGGATCGAGCAAGTAATTTATAAAGGCAGGGTAAGACTATGGGACTGATTAAAAAACTCAGCAATTGGATGGGCGTTCCCGATGACGACGAGGTCGACGGGTACGACGATTACGGGGATGATATGAGCTTTATCAACGGCCAGCAGTCCAGCTATAACGCGGCGGAGCAGGATGACCGGTATGACGCGCAGGAAACCGCTCAGCCCAAGCGGAACAAGGTCGTCAACATCAACGCGACGACCCAGCTTCAGGTCGTGCTGGTCAAGCCGGAGCGGTTTGACGACGCCAGCGCGATTGCCGACCATCTGAACGCCAAGCGGACGGTTGTGCTCAACCTCGAGTCGACCAACAAGGACATCTCGCGCCGGCTGGTGGACTTCCTCTCCGGCGTGGCGTATGCCAACAACGGCCAGATCAAGCGGGTTGCGAACAGCACCTTCATCATCACGCCGTATAATGTAGATATTATGGGAGACCTGCTGGACGAGCTGGAGAGCAACGGGGTGTTCTTCTAATTGGGCGGATATCTGCCGCCCAGCACCGCGGAGGAAAAGCTGTTCTGCCGGCGGGTCGCCGATGCTGCAGGTCGCTGCGAAAGCAGCGGCCATGTGCAGTTTACCGGCTTTTTGGACGAGCGTCAGCAGGCGCTCGCGCAGGCACAGCTGGCAAGGCTCGCTTGGCAGGGGCAGCTCTTTTTCGGTGGATACCCGGACGCCGAGCGGGTCGTCCTTGCACTCTATGAGCAGGACCCGCCAAAGGCGGAGCAGTTCCCGATCCACTGCCTGCGGATCGGCTGCAAAAATGCCGCGCGGCTGATCCACCGAGACTATCTCGGCGCGCTGATGGGCCTTGGGATCAAACGGGAGTGTGTGGGGGATATCCTGCCCGACGAGGAAGGGGCGCTCGTCTTTGCGCTGCCCGCCTTTGCCCGGATGATCGAGACCCAGCTGACCGAGGTCGGCCGGGAGCGGGTCACCGTGGCGCCCGCCGCGCTTCCCCAGTCGGTCGATGCGCCGGCGGGGGAGCCGATGCAGATCAGCGTTGCCTCGCTGCGGCTGGACGCCATCCTCGCGGCGCTGCTGCACCTGAGCAGGGAACAGGCCGCCGCGCTGATTCGGTCGGAAAAGGTGCTGGTCAACCATATCGTCCGCACCGCACCCGCGGTCTCCCTTGAGGAGGGGGATCTGCTGACAATACGGGGCACGGGGCGTTTTCGTCTGCAGGCCCTCTGCGGGCAGAGCAAAAAAGGGCGCAGTTTTGTGCGCTGTATCAAATATTGACTTGAGGTGATCGCCAATGTTGTCGTCGGAAGAAATCAGATCGGTGACCTT
This sequence comes from uncultured Pygmaiobacter sp., assembly GCA_944386515.1. GTDB lineage: Bacteria > Bacillota > Clostridia > Oscillospirales > Ruminococcaceae > Pygmaiobacter. The sequence continues at coordinate 805 of CALXBJ010000125.1, read as the reverse complement.
TGAAAAGGCGCTGCGCGGCTATCGCACCGAGGATGTGGACGCATTTCTCGAGCAGATGGCCGCCGGCGTCGATCAGCTGATTGCGGAAAAAGAGGATATTGAGAAGAAGCTGTACATTTTGGCACAGAAGGTCGAGGAGTATCGGGCGGATGAGGACGCGCTCAAGTCGGCGCTGCTCAATGCGCAGCGGCTCGGCGAGAATGTGATCCACGAGGCGCGCGCCAAGGGAGACTCGATTATCCGCGAGGCGACAGGCAAGGCGCAGCGAATCCTCGAGGCGGCCGATGAGCGGGAGAAAGAGGAGAAGGAGCGGCTGCGCGCGCTGGAGGCGGAGATCACCTCCTTTAAGGGCCGGGTCCTGAGCCTGTATCAGGAGCATATCGAGGCGCTCAGCCGGCTGGATGAGAGCGTCAACGAAGCGCATACCGCTGTTTTCGGCGAGGCGTTCCTGCAGGAAGAGGAGCAGCCCGCAGCCGACATGACCGACGCGCCGGCCGAGGAAGAGCCGGAGATCGAGGTCTACCAGAAGGAAAATTTTGCCGACGAAGAGGAGTAATTCTTTTTAAGCGGCCAGTTTTGAGAGACACAGTAGAGAAGTGAGGAGAGATTACCCGTGCAGCAAGATTACAACAAGACACTGAATCTGCCCAAAACCGACTTCAGTATGCGCGCCGGGCTTCCGATGAAGGAGCCCGCCATGGCCGAGCAGTGGCTGAAGGACGATCTGTATAACCAGATCCTCAAGAGCAACGAGGGCAAGCCCCTCTATGTTCTGCACGACGGCCCGCCGTATGCAAACGGCAAG
>CALXBJ010000124.1 GCA_944386515.1 uncultured Pygmaiobacter sp. | reverse complement strand
GGTCCCGACGGTCCGATGGGTCCCGAGGGTCCGATGGGTCCCGAGGGTCCGATGGGTCCCGAGGGTCCGAGGGGTCCCGAGGGTCCGATGGGTCCCGAGGGTCCGATGGGTCCCGAAGGCCCGATGGGACCGGAGGGTCCGATGGGTCCGCTGGGTCCGATGGGACCGCAGGGTGAGCGAGGGCGCACCGGTGCAACCGGTCCATCCGGGCCGCAGGGTCCCGCCGGCCCGCAAGGCCCTGTCGGTCTGCAGGGTCCTGCCGGCGAAATAGGCCCCGAGGGACCGGAAGGCCCGATGGGCCCCGAGGGTCCGGAAGGCCCGATGGGTCCCGAGGGGCCGGAAGGCCCGATGGGTCCCGAGGGGCCGGAAGGCCCGATGGGCCCCGAGGGACCGGAAGGCCCGATGGGCCCCGAGGGTCCGGAAGGCCCGATGGGCCCCGAGGGTCCGGAAGGCCCGATGGGCCCCGAGGGGCCGGAAGGCCCGATGGGCCCCGAGGGGCCGGAAGGCCCGATGGGTCCCGAGGGGCCGCAGGGGCCCGCAGGTCCGGCGGGCGATGTGCGGGCCTATGCCCAGCTGGTCTTCTATGACCAGTGCCTGCCGGACGACAGTTTTCTCTCCTACTATCCCTATTTCGGATATGGCGACGAGATTCAGCTGCAGTCCGACCAAACCACCATCAAGCTGGCGCAGGGCGGGGTGTACCAATTCAGCTTTTCGGCCAGCGCAATCGTCTCCGCCGGAGGCTATCTCAAGATCACGCCGGTCATCGGGGTGTCGAGCGAGGCAATCTACGCTTTCTGCGCGCAGAGCCAGACCGACAGCATCTCGGTCAGCGTCGCGAACACCTTTTTGTTCTATGCCCCGGTCGACTTCTATCTCCGGCTCAAGCTGAATGCCTCCGAGGAGGTCCGCCCGATCGGCCATCTCGACATTGTCCGGATCACCGACTACCGTTGGGGGGACGCCTCGCTTGAAAATGATCTAACCGAAAAATCCTGACCCTCTCCCGGCAAAACGAAACGGAACCGCTTTTTTGCGGTTCCGTTTCACTGTTTTCGCCCCAGACCGCCCGGGGCGTCATCCATCATATCAGGGCGGCGTCCCCTGCTCCGGGCTGCCGCCGCGGGCTCTTTGCAGCCTGCCGTAAAAGATCCGGAGAATGCGGAAAACCGGTCAGCGGAATGCGGCCTCTTTCGGCCCTTGCTGTGTCAGCTTTGCGCCGTTTTCCGCTGCATTCAAATCGGTGATCCGGCTGCTGCTGCATAGCACAGCATTTTGCGCATCCGGCGGCAGCGTTTCAAAATAGGCGCGCATCCTCGCGTCAAACCAGCTCGGCGCCTGCATCTCGCATCACCCCGCTGTCAGTGTTTCCCCGCTTTGCACTTTTATCCCCCTGCCGGATGTTTTGCCGCTTTTTGTCAATCGTTAAAAAGGACGCGCCCCCGGCAGTCCGAAAAGGTGCGTCCTTTGGTGTTTTTTACCTTTTTACTGCGGAAAATCCGTAACCCTTATTCCCCGACCATCAGGCTGCAGACGGCATTGGTATAGGCCACGGGATCCTCGACCGGGATCCCCTCGATGAGCAGCGCCTGCGTGTAGAGGATCTGCGCATAGGAGGCGAGCTTTTCCTTGTTGTCGGGATACAGCGCCTTCAGCGCGGCGAACACCGGGTGCCCCGCGTTGATCTCCAGCACCCGCTGCGCCTTGATCTTATTCGCCTCGGGCGCGGGCATCGCGTTGAGCACCTTCTCCATCTCAAGGCTGATTTGGCCCTTTGCGGTCAGGCAGACCGGGTAGCTCTTGAGCCGGCTGGTCAGCACCACGTCGGCAACCTTGTCGCCGAGCTGCTCCTTGATGCAGCTAAGCAGGTCCTTGTTCTCCTCGTTCTGCTTTTTAATCTCCTCTTTCTCCGCCTCATTGTCGATGCCCAGGTCGTCGTCCGAGGTCGACTTGAACTCCTTGCCGGCGTAGTCCCGCATCGCCTTGAGGGTGAACTCATCCACATCGTCGGTCAGATAGAGGATTTCATAGCCCTGCTCCTTGAGCCGCTCGTTCTGGGGCATGACATCCAGCTTTGCCACGCTCTCGCCGGCGGCATAATAGATATACTTCTGCCCCTCCCGCATCCGGTCGCAGTACTCCTTCAGGGTGGCATACTTCTTCTCGCTCGAGGTGGTGTAGAGCAGCAGGTCGGCCAGCAGGTCCTTGGTCCCGCCGTAGCTGGAATAGATCCCGTATTTCAGCTGCAGGCCAAACTCGCCGAAGAACTTTTCATACTTTTCGCGGTCGTTCTTCAGCATCTGCTCCAGTTCGTTTTTGATCTTCTTCTCCAGACTGCCGGCAATCAGCTTGAGCTGGCGGTCATGCTGCAGCATCTCCCGGCTGATGTTCAGCGAGAGGTCCTGGCTGTCCACAATGCCCCGCACGAAACTGAAATGGTCCGGCAGCAGGTCGGCGCATTTATCCATGATGAGCACCCCGCTGGAGTACAGCTGCAGCCCCTTTTCATAATCGCGGCTGTAATAGTTGTAAGGGGCATGGGCGGGGATGAAGAGCAGCGCGTTGTAGGTCGCAAGCCCCTCGGTGGAGGAGGTAATCACCCGCAGCGGGTCCTCGAAATCATAGAACTTGTCCTTGTAGAAATGATTGTACTCCTCCTCGGTGACCTCGTTTTTGCGCTTTTTCCAGATGGGCACCATGCTGTTGAGGGTCTCCACCTCGGTATAGCTCTCATATTCGGGCTGCTTGTCCTTCCCCTCTTCATCCTTGTCGCTGCCCTCGACCATGCGGGACTTTTCGACCGGCATCCGGATGGGATAGCGGATATAGTCGGAGTACTTCTTCACGATGCCGCGCAGCCGGTATTCCTGCAAAAACTCGCCGTACTTCTCCTGCTCGGTGTCATCCTTGAGGGTGAGCAGGATGGTGGTGCCGCATTCCGCCCGCTCGGCGGGGGTCACCGTGTAGCCGTCGGCGCCGTCCGAAACCCAGCGCCACGCCTCCTCGCTGTCCTGGCTGCGGCTGATGACCTCGACCCGCTTTGCCACCATGAAGGCGGCGTAAAAGCCGACGCCGAACTGCCCGATGATGTCAAGGTCCTCCCCGACGGTATCGTTGTTGCGCTTGAACTCCAGCGAGCCGCTCTTTGCAATGGTGCCGAGGTTCTGTTCCAGCTCCTCCTTGGTCATGCCGCAGCCGTGGTCGCTGACCGTCAGCGTCCGCGCCTCGCGGTCCACCGAAAGGTCGATGGACAGCTCCTCCCGGTTGAGGCCGCTCTGGCCCTCTTTGAGCGCGTTGTAATACCGCTTATCCGTCGCATCGCTCGCGTTTGAGATCAGCTCCCGCAGAAAAATCTCCCGGTTGGTGTAGATGGAGTTGATCATCAGCTCCAAAAGACGCTTGGATTCCGCCTTAAACTGTTTTTTTGCCATCGCAATCGCATCCTTTATCTTCAAAAATATTTTAAAAACGCTCATCGCGTTAGCACTCTTTATGCCTGAGTGCTAACATTATCTATGATAGCATCTTTCCGGATAAAATCAAGGGGTAGCGCCCCAAATTCACAAAATGTTAAAATCCGCCGTTTTCTTCCCGCCGCGGCGGTTTTGGTGCAAAAAGCAGCGCCGCGGCAGCTTTTCTTTTGCCGCATGAGGTCAAAAATCAAAAAACCGGCATAGAATGAAAGTAGCCCGGCAAGGAACCCGCGTGCGGCGCGCCGGTTCCCCATCCCGCGCTGCGTGCGGGGCGGACGAGGGCCAATCTTACCAGTGAGGTGGACGCAGATATGTCTATGCCTAATCTACCGGACGTGCAAATTGACCGAGAGGACGGAATCAACACCATCCTCGCCTCAATCGGTATGGAGGAGCTCAGCCTCGCCCATCTGCTCAACGCGGAGGGGGAAAAGATCCAGATGGCGCTGGGCACCCTGCGAGAGGGGGACGGTCCCTTTGCGGTGGAGGACATCTACCGCATCAATGAGAGCGCGCGCAGGATGGTGCGGGATACCATGATGACCCAGATTCTGCTGGCGCTCAAGCTGGAGAGCGTGGTCGAGCTGTACGGGGTGGAAACTGCCTCCCCCCGAGGGTGTGAGGGATCTCCCGACCTGTGCTGACCTGCCGGATGACTATCAACCCATCGCCCGCGTGCCCGGCGCGGACCTGTTCCGCCGCCCACAGCCGCTGGGGGAAAAAGGCCGGCCCGGCCCCTCTTTTGCAGCGGCGGCAGCGGAGGAGGGCACCTTTGCAGACCCGGGTCCCATGACGGCGCCGGCCGAGGAAGACGCGGCGAAAGGCGTCCCTCCGGCAGCGAAAGACGCGGTCTTCTCCGCCGCCGAGAGGGAAGCGCAGAGCATCCCGGCGCCCCCGCCTTCGGGGAGGGGGGAGGCGCCATCACGCGCCGCACAGGGGGATGCCGGCATCCGCCCGTCGCTTGAGGACGCAGATGGCGCAGCCGAGGCAGCCCCATCCCCTGCGCCGCCGGCCGAGCCGGAGAATGCTGCGGGGCGCAGCGTGTCCGGTTCGCCCGAGGAGGGCACCGTGCACCTCGTGACGCCTTCTTCCCAAGCGGCATGGCACATCCCCCGCGCCCCCTCCGGGGCACCCGTCCGAACCACAGCACAGGTCAAGGCGCTCGAGCACGCGGCGCCGCACAATAACGGCTGCTGGCAGTGCAGCTGAACAGAAAACCGGAGATCCCTCAAAAAAAAGACTTTACCCGCCGCCTGCCGGCTGCCGCCTTGTTGCGGTGTCCGCCGTTCGGCGGGCTTTTTATTTGCCGCGCGGGGCAAAATCTGGTATACTATCCCCCAAAGAGACCGGCTGTAAAAAAAGGGGGCTTTGGCGGATGCGGCGGATTTATCTTCGGGTCGGCGGGTCGGTTCAGGGGGTCGGTTTTCGCTATTTTGCGGTCTACACCGCGCGGCGGCTCGGGCTGACCGGCTGGGTGCACAACCGCGCCGACGGGGACCTGGAGGCTGAGGCGCAGGGCACCCCCGACGCGGTGGACCAGTTTGCCGAGGCGATGCGGCGCGGCCCGCGCTTTGCCAGAGTCGAGCGGTTTGAGCTGCAGCCCCTCACCCTTGCGGATGAGTACGACTTTCACGTGGAGGACTGGTAGTTTTAAAAAAATACTTGCAAACCGGAAATTCGGTGCTATAATAATAAAGTAGCCACAAGATATTCCTCCTTAGCTCAGTCGGTAGAGCATGCGGCTGTTAACCGCAGGGTCGTTGGTTCGAGCCCAACAGGGGGAGCCAGTATAGGACACGCAATCGCGTGTCCTATTTTTTCTGCAAAAAGCGCGCGGCGGATAGGTATCCGCCGCGCGCTTTTCTCTTTTCCTTGCCGCTTTTTTCCGCTATTCCTCACGCCGCAGATGCCAAAACCAAAAACCACACAGCAGGATCTGCACCGCGGTGGACGCCGGCGTTGCCAGCCCGATTCGGAACAGGGAGACCGGCTGGATCCCGCTCATCCAATAGGAGATCGGGATGCGGACCAAAAAGGCGCCTGCAATCCCCTGCGCCATGACAAAGGTGGTGCTGCCGCTGCCGTTGAAATAGCCGCAGAAGCAGAAGAGGAAGGAAACCAGCAGCGTATCCACCGCATAGGCGCGCAGATAATCCCAAGCAGCCGACGCGACCGTGGGATCCGAGGTGAAGATCATCGCCAGCAGGTCTCCCCGGAAGAAGGCGAGCGACGCCATTGCAGCCCCAAATATCAGGGCGCTGGCCATGCCGTAATACATCGCCCGTCTGGCCCGCGCCCGTTTCCCCGCGCCGATATTCTGGCCGACAAAGGCCGACAGGGACTGCATAAACGCATTGGGCACCAGCATGATAAAGGCGCACAGCTTCTCCGCCACCCCGACCCCGGCGGAGGGGATCACGCCCAGCCCGTTCACAATAGTCAGGATCACCAAAAAGGAGATGCTGACCAGAAGCTCCTGCAGCGCAATCGGCACCCCGAGCCGCAGCACCCGCAGGATTATCGCCCTGTCAAAGCGGATGTCCGCTCCGGTAAAGCAAAACGGCAGCCCTCGCCGGCGGGTGACCGCGATGCAGAGGACCACGCTGACCGCCTGCGCCAGCACGGTCGCAAGGGCCGCGCCTGCAACCCCCATCCCGAGACCTGCGACAAAAAACAGGTCCCCGACAATGTTGACAACGCAGGCCACACCGACGGTAAACAGCGGGGTCTTGGAGTCCCCGATGCCCCGGAACAGTCCGCCCAGCACATTGTATGCGACGATAAAGGGCAACCCCGCAGAGCAGATGCGCAGATATTCCACCGTGCCGGAAAACGCCTCCTGCGGAGCCCGCATCACCACCGCAATCGGGTCGGCAAACAGCTCCATCAGGACCAGCAATACCGCTGCAACCGCCGCAAAAAGGCAGATTGTCGCCCCGGCAACCCGGCCCGCGGCGTGCTGCTCCCCCTGGCCGATCTTCTGGGAGAGCAGGATGGTGGAGCCCATCGCCAGACTGTTGACCAGAAAGGTCACCGTCTGCATGATCTGGCTGCCGGTCGAGACCGCCGACACCCCCGCCGCCGTGCCGAATTGGCCGACCACGAGCAGGTCCACTGCACCGTACATCGCCTGCAGGCAGAGCGCCAGCAGCACCGGGATGGTAAACCGCAGCAGCGGGGGGAGAATCGGCCCACTGGTAAAACGCAGTGACTGTTGCATCATTTCCTCCTTTTGCACAAAAAAGCACCGGAGCAAACAACAGGCATCTCAGCCTGTCATCTTCTCCGGTGCTGCAACTTCCTGTGAGTGCTCACCCTCCGATGAACAGTATCAGTATAGAGGATCCCTTCGCTCTTGTCAACCCGTCCGGCCTCATTGAGCCGTCGGCATCCCCTGCTGCGCGGTGTCAAACTGTGCGCGGTAAAGCTCACAGTAATAGCCGCCCTTGCGCATCAGCTCGTCATGGGTGCCGCACTCGGCAATCTTGCCGTCCCGCAGCACCGCAATCTGGTCCGCGTTGCGGATGGTGGACAGCCGGTGCGCGATGACAAAGCAGGTGCGCCCCTCCATCAGCCGCAGCATCGCCGACTGGATCAGCCGCTCGGTCTGGGTGTCGACGTTGGAGGTCGCCTCGTCCAGGATCAGCATCGGTGCGTCAAGCAGCATCGCCCGGGCGATGGTCAGCAGCTGGCGCTGCCCCTTGGAGATATTCGAGCCGCCGTCCTGCAGCACGGTGTCATACCCCTGCGGCAGCGCGCGGATAAACCGGTCAATTCGCGCCGCCTTCGCCGCCGCGCGCACCTGTTCCATCGTGACATCCTCCCGCCCGTAGGTCAGGTTTTCATACACGGTGCCGGTGAACAGCCAGGTGTCCTGCAGGACCATCGAATAGGCCCTGCGCAGGCTGGCGCGGGTCACGCTGCGGATCTCTTTGCCATCCACCGTAATCGAGCCGCCGTCCGGGTCATAAAACCGCATCAGCAGGTTGATGACGGTGGTCTTGCCCGCGCCGGTCGGCCCCACAATCGCGACAACCTGTCCCGGCTTTGCCGAGAGGCTAAACCCGTCGAGCACCGGCGCATTGGGGCCATAGCCGAACCGCACATCCCGCAGTTCCACCTGTCCCTTGACGTCGGTCAATTCCTCAGCGTCCGGCGCGTCCGGCTCCTCCCCCGGCGCATCCAGCAGCCAGAACACCCGTTCCGCCGCCGCCAGCGAGGACTGCAGTTCACTGATGATGTTCGCAAACTCGTTGATTGGGCCGGAGAACTTGCGGGAATACAGCACAAAGGAGGAGACGTTGCCCAGTGTGATCCCGCCGGCCATATACAGCAGCGAGCCGAAGATGCTCACCATCGCCAGCGACAGGTTGTTGATGAAGTTGACCGTCGGCCCGGTGGTGCTGGCAAAGCTGTCCGCCCGGCAGTTGGCATTGCAGGTATCCGCGTTGTGCTGCTCGAACAGCTGCTGGAAGACCTCCTCGCGCCCATACGCCTTAATGGTCCGCAGGCCGCCGGTCATCTCCTCGGCAAAGCCGTTGAGTGCGCCCAGCTGCTGTGAGCGCTCGCGGTAGAGCGGGCGCACCCTGCGGGAGCGGTAGCGGGTAAAAATCACCGACATCGGGATGGTGACCACAAAGATGAGCACCAGCTTTGGGGAGATGCTGAGCATCATAAAGAAGGAGCCGACCACCGTGATGACGCTGGCGAGCATCTGCATCAGGTCGTTGGAGAGGGAGGCGCTGATGGTATCGACATCATAGGACAGCACGCTCAGCACGTCGCCGACCGCATGGGTGTCAAAAAAGCGCACCGGCAGCTGCATCAGATGGTCGTAGATGTCCCGGCGCAGCCGGTAGACGACGTTCCGGCTCAGCCGCACAAGAATTGCGGCGAG
>CALXBJ010000123.1 GCA_944386515.1 uncultured Pygmaiobacter sp. | reverse complement strand
GGTGAACATCTCCTTGGGGCAGGCGGTGTGCTTGATGACCGCCCCCTCCGGCGCGAGGTTGCCGTAGAGCACCGCGATGCTGCCGTCCGAGGAGATCGGGCGGTCGGCGGGGCGGATGACGTCCTCTGCCTTCACGGCGGTGCCGTACCGGGCGTTGAACTGATCCAGCCACTGCTGGCAGTGCTCATAGAAGCCCTCTTTTCTGAGCCGGTCGAGATTCTCCCCCAGCGTGTGGCCGGTGACCGTCATCACGTCGAGGTGCAGCCGGTCCCGGATCGCCTCCATCACCGCCGGCACCCCGCCCGCGTAGTAGAAGCACTCGGCCGGCCAGCGGCCCGCGGGACGCACATCCAGCAGGTACTTCGCCCCCCGGTGCAGCCGGTCGAAGGTGTCCGCGTCCAGCTCGATGCCCAGCTCGTGGGCGATGGCCGGGATGTGCAGCAGCGCGTTGGTCGACCCGCCGATCGCCGCGTGGACCAGGATCGCGTTCTCAAAGCTCTCGCGGGTGACGATGTCGCTCGGGCGCAGCCCCTGCCGCGCCAGCGCGACCGACTGGCGCCCGGCGTTGTAGGCGTACTGCAGCAGGTCGGGGCTGGTCGCCGGCAGCAGCGCGCTGCCCGGCAGCGCCAGGCCCAGCGCCTCGGCCATGATCTGCATCGTGCTGGCCGTGCCGATAAAGCTGCAGGCCCCGCAGCTGGGGCAGGCGTTCTGCTTGGCCCAGTCCAGCCGCTCCTTTGTGATCTCCCCCCGCTCGAACCGGGCGCTGTAATAGCCCAGCTCGTTGAGGGTGAGCATCTCGGGGCCGGCGCTCATCGTGCCGCCGGTGACCACCACCGCCGGCGCGTTGACCCGCAGCGCCCCCATCAGGTTCGCGGGCATCCCCTTGTCGCAGCTGGCGATGTAGACCGCCCCGTCAAACGGGGTCGCCGAGGCGTGGATCTCGATCATATTCGCGATCATCTCCCGGCTGGCCAGGCTGAAGTTGATCCCGTCGGTGCCCTGGCTCTCGCCGTCACAGATGTCGGTGCAGAAATACCGCGCCCCGTGGCCGCCCGCGTCCGCGATGCCGCGGCGCGCCTCGGCGACCAATTTGTCCAGGTGCGCGCTGCCCGGGTGACTGTCGCCGAAGGTGCTCTCAATCATGATCTGCGGCTTTGCCAGATCCTCCGGCGCCCAGCCGCTGCCCAGCCGCAGCGGATCCATCTCCGGTGCGAGGGTTCGCATCTTCTGGCTAATCAGTTCCATTCCCATCAACCTCCCAGATACAGATCCCGTACCTTGGGATCGTTTGCCAGTTCTTTTGCGTCGCCGCTGAGTTTGACAAGCCCGGTCTCGACGACATAGGCGCGGTTCGCGGTCTTGAGCGCCAGCCGCGCGTTCTGCTCGATGAGCACGATGGTGACCTTTTTCTCCCGGTTGAGCCGGCGGATGGTGCGGAAGATGTCCGCCACCACGATCGGCGCGAGGCCCATGCTCGGCTCATCGAGCAGCAGCAGCTTGGGGTTTGCCATCATCGCGCGTCCCATCGCCAGCATCTGCTGCTCGCCGCCCGACAGGCTGCCGCCCTTCTGGTCCCGCCGCTCGGCAAGGCGGGGGAACAGGGCGTAGACCTCGTCCATATCCTTCTGGATGTCGTCCCCCTTCTTGCGGCTGTAAGCGCCCATCTTGAGGTTCTCGTGCACCGACAGCTCGCTGAAGATCTGCCGCCCCTCCGGCACCTGGATGATCCCCCGCTCGACGATGGCCGCGCTGTCGACCTTGCCGCCCAGCTTCTCGCCGTGGAAGGTGATCTCCCCCTTGTAGGGCATCAGCCCCGAGATGCAGCTGAGCAGGGTGGTCTTGCCCGCGCCGTTGGCCCCGATGATGGTGACGATCTCCCCCTCGTACACCTCCATGCTGACCGATTTCAGCGCGACGATGCTGCCGTAGGAGGCCGAAAGGTTCTCCACTTTTAAGATCGGTTCGCTCATGCTTCTTCCTCCTCTTCCTCCTTGCCCAGATACGCCTCGATGACCCGCGGGCCGTTGAGCGCCATCTGCGGCACCCCCTCGCAGATCTTCTGGCCGTGGTCCAGCACCGTGACCATGTCCGAGATGCCGGCGACAAACTTCATGTCATGCTCCACCAGCAGCACGGTGATGCCCGCGTCCCGGATCTTGAAGATGATCCGGCTGAGCTCCTCGCTCTCGGTGGAGTTCATGCCCGCGGCCGGCTCGTCCAGCATGATGATCTTGGGGTGGCTGGCCAGCGCGCGGGCGATCTCCAGGATCCGCTTTTTGCCGTAGGGCAGGCCGGAGGCGGACTGGTCCGCCAGCTCCTCCATCCCCACAAAGGCCAGCGTCTTCATCGCGTTTTCATAGCATTCGCGCTCGGCGCGGCGGCTCTTTCCCGTGCGCAGCAGGCTGCCCACCAGCCCCGAGTCGGTGCGGGTGTGCCCGCCGACCATGACGTTCTCGACGATGCTCATGTTCTCGAACAGCAGGATGTTCTGGAAGGTGCGGGTGATCCCCTTCGCGGTGACCTGATAGGCCTTGAGCTTGGTGATCTCCTCCCCGTCGAAGATGACGCTGCCCGAGGTGGGGGAATAGATGCCCGAGACCACGTTGAAGAAGGTGGTCTTGCCCGCGCCGTTGGGCCCGATCAGCGCGTGGATCTCGCCGGGCTGGATCTCCATATCCACGTTGTCGACCGCCTTGAGGCCGCCGAACTGCATCGTGATGTTAGATGCTTTCAACAGTGCCGCCATTGCTCATTCTCCTTTCTTGCCCGCCGCATTTGCCGGCTGTGCCTTTTTTGCCTTTGCCTTCGCGGAGGCCTTCTGGACCATCCGGCGCACAAAGCCGTAGATGCCGTTGGGCATGAAGATGACGGTCAGGATGATCACAACGCCGTAGATGCCGTCCAGATGGTCGGCAAAGGGGCGCAGCAGCTCGGGCAGGGTGGTGATGGCCAGGGTGCCGAAGAGCGGGCCCCACAGGGTGCCCATGCCGCCGACCACCGTCATGGTCAGGGTCTGGACGCTGACCTTGGCGAACATATCCGCCGACAGGTAGCTGTTGGTGACCGCGTACAGCACACCCGCCAGGCCGGCCAGCGCGCCCGAGATGCCGCAGACGAGAAATTTGAGCTGGTTGTTGTTGACCCCCATCGCGCTGGAGGCGATCGGCGCGCTGCACATCGCCCGCATCGCGCGGCCGGTCTTGGAGTTGACCATCCGGTAGCAGAACAGGAACACCAGCAGCACCACCGCCAGCGCGATGTAGTAGAACTGCCAGTTTTTCAGCTTGTAGCCGAAGACGGTCCACTTCTGGATCGCCGAGATGCCGTTCGCGCCGCCGGTGAGCCAGCCCTCATTGATGATGACCGTCGAGACCGCCTTGTAAAAGCCGACGGTGGTCATCGCGAGGAAGATGGCGTTCAGCTTGCAGCAGGCCGCGCCCAGCAGCAGCCCCGCGGCGAAGGAGACCGCCAGCGCCGCCAGCGCCGCGATCAGGAAATGTACCCCGTGGAACTTGTTGAGGATGCCGTAGGTGTACGCGCCGATCATCATAAAGGCCGCGTGGCCCATCGAGATCTGGCCGGTGTAGCCCAAAAGCAGGTTCAGGCTGCAGCAGAGGATGCCGAAATAGCAGTAGGAGCACAGGATGTTGATCATGTAGTTGTTCTTGAGGCCCACCACCACCGGTGCGAGCAGGGCGACGGCGATCAGGACAACGAGGGTGATCACGGTCGATTTTGCTGTCTTTTTCATCGCTTGTCCCCTCCCTTAGACCTTGGTGATGCTCTTCTTGCCGAGGATGCCCCGCGGCCGGCAGAACAGCACCACGACCAGAATGATAAACGAGAAGACGTCCTTATAGGCGGTGGAGATGTACAGGTTGCACATTGATTCTACCACGCCCAGGATGATGCTGCCAAGCATCGCGCCCGGCAGGCTGCCGAAGCCGCCCATGACCGCCGCGGTCATCGCCTTGTTGCCGAAGGTGGTGCCCATCGAGTATTTCACCGAGTAGATGGGGCCCATCATGACGCCGGCCACCGCCGCGAGGCAGGCCGCGATGACATAGGTCGCCATGATGATGGTCGGGGTGCGCACCCCCATCAGGGAGGCGGCCTTGCGGTTCATCGAGACCGCGCTCATCGCGATGCCGGTCTTGGTCCGCTTCATAAAGACGGTCAGCCCCAGCATCAGCGCGACGCAGATGGCAAAGATCAGGATGTTCTGCACCGTGATGACGATGCCGCCGATCTGGATCGACCCGTCGGGGAAGACGTTGTCGCTGCGCCGGACATCCGAGCCCCAGATGTTGCGCACGATCTCCTGCACAACATACTGCATCCCCATCGTGGCCATCATCAGCGCCATCGCCGGGCGGCTGTACAGCGGGCGGTAGGCCAGCCGCTCGAGCACCAGCATCAGCACGCTGGTGAAGAGCGCCGCCCCCGCGAAGGCGGCCACCACCGGCAGCTGCCAGGTGGTGAAGAGGGTGCATCCCACAAAGGCGCCGACCATGTAAAACTCGCCCTGTGCGAAGTGGCCCATCTTCAGCGTGCTGTAGATCACGCTGTAGCCCAGCGCGATCAGCGCGTAGACGCTGCCCTGCACAACGCCGCTGATGAGCGCCTGCAAAAAGTTGATCACGTCACATCTCTCCTTGTCTTAAAAATAAGGGTCCCGCCGGCGGTGCAGGCTGGCGCACCAGCCGCCGGCGGGACCCGTGGCGTCTGTCAGCGTTCTTGCGCCCGACTGATCCCAAATGTTCTGTTAGCTACGGCGATCAGAACTCGACCTTGCTCTGCTGGTACTCGGAATCCCACACGCCGATGTTCATCACGTTCAGGCCGACGCCGTTGTCGTTGGCGCTGAAGTCAAAGCTGCCCTGAACGCCCTCGAATTTGGCGCCCCGCAGTGCGGTGTTCAGCTCGGCATTGAAGCCGTCCGCGGCGGGGTCCTTCGCGCCCAGATCGTTGAGGGCGGTGCACAGGTGGAAGATCGAGTCAACCACGCGGGCGGGCACGTCGGTCAGGTCGTTGCCGTCGGGGTCGGCGGCCTTGTAGTACTCGTTGATGCGGTTCTTCAGCTCGTTGCCCTCCTCGGGGATGTAGCCGACCGGGAAGACGACGCCGTCGATGCTCTCAGCGTCCCAGGTGGTCAGCATCTGGTTCTGGGAGAGGTTGGTGCCGCCGGCAAAGAGGACGTCCTCGCCGACATACTGCTTGACCGCGGTGTAGCACAGCTGGCCGTTGGCCTGGCTGAGGCCCCAGAAGATGACGCAGTCGGTGCCGGCGTCCTTCATGTTCAGCGCGACCGAGGTGAAGTCGTTGTCCTCGTTGGACATCTGGTCATGGGTCGCAAGCTCGAGATCATATTTCTCCTTGAGATAGCGCTCGATCTCCTCCGCAGCGGTCATGCCGCCCTCGGTGTTGACGTTGATGAGGGAGATCTTCTGCTTGCCCTGCGCGCCGACCAGATAGTCGATCAGGGTGTCGGCCTGGGTGATGTCGGTGCCGGTCTCGATGCTGACATACTGCCAGCCCTGCGAGACGGCGGCGGGGCCGGAGACGATGCCCAGCAGCGGGGTCTCGGCATCCTCAAAATACTGGCCGTCGGCGAGGATCATGGTGGTCAGCATATGGCCGATCGCCACGTTGCAGCCGTACTGGTCCAGCGCGTAGTTCGCCGCGACCGGGGCGCCGTCGGTGGTGCCCTTGTCGTCGATGTACTCAAACTCCAGCGTGTAGTCGTTGAGCAGCGAATCCTCCTCGACCACCTTCATCGCGGCCTCGATCGCCGCCTTGTACTGCTCGCCGAAGCGGGCGCTCTCACCGGACATCGGGCTCATGACCGCG